>JALSJT010000185.1 GCA_026989175.1 Thiomicrorhabdus sp.
AGTTTAAGAACCGGCGACTACCAAGCGCAATCTAAAAACAGCAAGTACTGGCAAGACTGGCGCTGGCCTGCGGTGTTGGCAGGGTTGATTCTCATTACCTCACTGGTGGCAACGTGGCAACAAACCCAAGCACTCGCCGAGCAGACACAGCAGTATCAAACACAAACCGAACGCTTATTTAAAGAGATGTTTCCTGATGTAAAACGTATTGTAAACATCAAAATGCAAACGCAAACTCGTCTAAATAACCAGCAAGGGGGGGGGCAAAAAAATACCGCTTCGGTGATTAAATTGTTGCATGCGATTGAACCACTGTTTAAAGCCGATCCAAACGTTAAAATTAACGGCATACAGTGGAAAATGAATCATCAAGGCGGTCAGTTACACCTGACCGTCAGCGCACAAAACACTCAGCAACTGCAAGCGATTGTTCGCATGAGCCAACAGAACAAACGCTCAGCACGCACCATTCAGGTAGCGCTTGAACTCAAAAATGTCACCCCAAATTTAGTGGAAGGAGTGTTTCATGTCACTGCAAAATAATCCCATGTGGACACAACTTGCTGACCGCGAAAAACGACTGGTTATTGGGTTAGTCATTTTTTTAGTCATTATGGCTTTTTATAGCCTCGTATGGTCGCCGATACAGAGTCAACACGCCCAGCAAAAGGCGGCGCTACAAAAAGCAGAAACCGAGTGGTTGTGGTTAGTTGAACAAGCCCCTAAAGTGGTGCGTTCAACCAGTGGAAAAACATTAGCCATACACTCTAAAACGGCATTAATGGATACCCTGCAAAAGAGCTTGCGTCAGCAGAATTTACTGCAATTTACCGAAGGATTAAAATTGACCAATCGTGGCATTAAAATCCGCTTTGAAGAGGTCGATGCCCCACGCCTGTTTCGTTGGGTGGGTGCATTAGAACAACAAGGTCTTACGGCAAAGTCGATGAAATTAACCCCTATTTCAGACGGACTCACGCAAGCCGAGTTACTGTATGAGGTGGTGAAGTAATGTTGCAAAAAATGGTTGAAACGTTTTCATTGAAATGGTTTTTGAGTTTAACGGCACTGTTTATTGTCGCGTTGTGTATCTCCATTCTGTATCACCTGCCAGTCAGTTGGTTACTGTCACAATCCAGTGTTCAAAAACAACTGCCAGAGACATTACAACTTAGTCCAAGTCACGGTACCTTATGGCAGGGAAGTACCCAAATTTCTACTCTGACCCCAAGTTTGAATGTCATTGGAAAAGTGGAGTGGGAGCTCTCTTTTTGGCCGTTGCTGTTTGGAGACGTGAATGTGAAGGCTCTTTGGCAAAAAGAGCAGAGCCAACTGCGTAGTCAGATTACACTACCACTGCATTCAGAACCCACCGAACTGAAGGTGACGGGCATTGATGGCAACATAAATCTGCCGCAACTGATTCAGATCCTGAACCTGAGCGACTTAAAAAATATGGATGTGAGCGGAACACTGCAAGTGAATCAGATGGATTTAACTCTAGATTTACCGACGCAGTGGCCAACGATTTTAACGGGTAACCTAGTGTTAAAACAACTCAATGTATTAGGGGAGTCTTTTCCAAAGATTACCATTACGCCTGAACTAAAAGGAAATACGTTGATTTTGAAAATTGACGGTAAAGAGGCGATGTGGGCGCTGTCAGGGCAGCTGGTGCTTTCTAAGAATAAACAGTTTACGATTCAGCTAAACGTCACCGCACAATCTGCCAATGCCATGCCAAGCTGGGCAGAGATGCTACGCAAACAGAGTCCAACGGTTGCCGTATTAAACCATCGTGGGGTTTGGTAGGGCTATTTACGTTAATAATGAATCCATATTGCGCCTGAATCCGATCAGTTCAAGGCAAAAAATGTGAGTTTACAGGTGTAAATGTCCATTTTTTAACACAGAAATGGTGGGATTTAGACGCAATATGGATCATTATTTAGCGCTTTCCAAATATATCGGTTCCGATACGTACGATTGTTGCCCCTTCTATAATCGCCGCCTCTAAGTCGGCCGACATGCCCATCGAAAGGGTATCCAGTGACCATCCGTGTGTTTGGTTGAGTTGTTCTAAAAGCTGACGCACTTTGGCAAACGGTTGGCGTTGTGCATCCAGTGTGGTATCACCATCTAGCTTTTGAGGAATGGCCATTAAGCCTCTTAACGTTAGATTAGGCAACTTGGCAATTTCAGGCGCAATCTCCAAGAGTACATCTGGGTGAAATCCCGCCTTGCTTGGCTCTCTACTGATATTCACCTCTAACAGTATATTTAAGGGGGGAAAATGGTCAGGGCGTTGTTGACTTAAACGCTGTGCAATTTTTAACCGATCAATACTGTGTACCCACTGAAAGTGTTCAGCAATCGCCTTGGTTTTATTGGATTGAATAGGACCAATAAAGTGCCACTCTAACGCAGGACAGCGCTCAATTTTGAGTAGCGACTCTTGTAAATAGTTCTCTCCAAAACATAACTGTCCATATTCGGCTAATTGCTGAATGTCCTTTATGGGTTTGGTTTTACTGACCGCCAATAGAGAGACCGATTTATCCGAACGATCTGCTTGTAAGCAAGCCGCTTGAATGCGTTGTTGAACCGTTTGGTAACGTTCAATAAGTGAATTCGACATAGGGAGTTTTCGATTGTTTTATAAAAGACTATTGTATAAAAAAATGGCGTCCTTTTTTTAATTTTACGCGTCCCAAAAACCCTAGTGTTTATAGGTGATAGAGCTTATAAGTTTTACTGTTACCTCTTCATAAAAAGGTTTGAATTCTGAAGTGAATTTTAGGTCAAATATAGGCGTATACTTAAGATGATCAACATTAAATTAAACCAATCAGGAGGATGAATGAAAAAAGTTAAATCGAGTGAAAAAAACTATCCGTATAGCGAAAAAATTGATTCGAAGGAGTATGAAAAAACCAAGCGTTTATTGCAAATTGAGTTATTGAAATTGCAAAAATGGGTTAAAGAGAATAACGAGCGGATTGTCTTGGTATTTGAAGGTCGTGATGCGGCAGGGAAAGGGGGAACCATTAAGCGAATTATGGAGCACCTTAACCCACGTGGCGCGCGAGTAGTGGCACTGGATAAGCCGAGTGAGATTGAGAAAGGTCAATGGTATTTTCAGCGTTATGTGCAGAACTTACCAACGGCAGGTGAAATTGTGCTGTTTGATCGCTCTTGGTATAACCGTGCAGGCGTTGAACGCGTGATGGGGTTCTGTTCACCGCAAGAGTACACGCAGTTTATGCGTCAAGTTCCCGAATTTGAACGGATGATTACTGAAGATGGGGTGACGCTGATGAAGTTTTGGTTCTCCGTTGGACGAAAGGAGCAGTTAAGACGTTTTAATTCGCGTAAAAACGATCCATTAAAACAGTGGAAGTTAAGTCCAATGGATTTAGCCTCGTTGGATAGATGGGATGACTACACTAAGGCAAAAGAGGATATGTTCTTTTACACCAATACGACTCAAGCGCCTTGGACAGTGGTGAAGTCGAATGATAAAAAACGTGCTCGATTGGAAACCATGCGCTATTTTTTAAATATGGTGCCTTATGAAGGAAAAGACGAATCGGTAGTGGGTTCAAATGATCCTCTGATTATCAGTTCGGGTGAAGATATTTTCCAGGTCGATTAGTTTTACCTTAAACGAAAGGAGTACAGAGATGAATATTGAAACACATGCCTATGAAGTGGTTGATGGCTTTCGAAAAAGCTTAACCGATGAGCAGTTACAGGCGTTAGGCAAAGAGAGCCTAGAGGAGCTACACATTTTGATTGAAGCAGCCTTGGGTAAAGCGATTTCAACCGCTTTACATGACACGGTAAAAGAGGTGGAAGCCTTGGCACAATCAACTCGTAAACGCTTAACGTCAATTGAACGTTTAGAGCATACTTGCGAAGAGGCGTTGTAATCTTGTAAGCATATTAATCGTTAGTCGATTGCTGAGTGCCTAGACAGTGAACCCAGTCGTAAGAGTGGCTCACGGCTAGGCATTTTTTTTGGGTCTCTTTTGAGGCACAAATAATGATATGCCAGGGTTCTGGGTTGTGACTGTTTTGCTTGGCAAGCCAGTAGGCAAAGAACTTATCCAATGTGCCATCAAAGCAGCCGGGTAGATCACTCTGACTGGTGAGTCGGTTAGGAATTTGCCAATCTTCTAAAAGCGTGCTGGTTCCTATGGCTTCTGGCGGGAGTGTTGGCGCCATCCGTAAAGCAGGTTTGATTCGAAAAGGGAAGTGGTTTTCGCAGTGCAATAAGGCCACTGTTTGCCCCGTTTGGTTAGCAGAGTGACGAATTTTGGCTAAATAAAATACGTTTGCTATGGTGATCTCACTGCCTAATAACACCACATTTTTGGCCGTTTGACAGGTTTTGATAATGGCTTGGTTAGATGGGATAGGGGGGGTAATTTTTAGAGTGTGTGGTTCCATCTGATTAGAGAGTGCTTGATCGCTTAAAAACTGCAAGATGATTGAGCTTTCAGGCCGTGTTTGCTGAAATAAAGCGAGTGATGTTGTGCTGTCATTAATACAAAACTGACAGCCAAAATCAAATTCAGAGGGGGGGGGAGAATTTTTTGTGGAATTATTTTGACAGGCCTCTATGGTAACGCTTAGGAGCCAAAATCCACCTTCTTGCTCACTTTGAGACCAATGTTGAATCGTGTAACGAGCCATCTTATTTTGGTAGGGTTGGATTACGATACACAGGGCGACCTTGAAAGAAGGTTTGTTCAATTGTACCTATAAACTCCCAGCCTTTAAATGGTGTGTTTTTCCCTTCGCTAACCATCTTTTCAGGATCTAACGTCCAGTAGCCATTGGGGTCTAAAATACAAAAATCGGCCGACTGGTTCTGGTTTAGGCTTCCGGTATGAATACCTAAAATAGAGGCGGGATTATGTGTGACGGAACGAATGGCGGTCATTAAATCCAGCCCGTAATCATTGACCAATTTTAATAGCAACGGAAGTAAAGTCTCTAAGCCACTAATACCGGGAAGACTTTCGCCAAAGGGTAATAGTTTGTCGTCTTTATGAATCGGCGTATGGTCACTGACGATCGCGTCAATCACCCCAGTTTTTAATCCATTTAACAGCGCCTCTCTATCTTGCATACTGCGTAGAGGCGGGGTGACATGAAAGAGACTGTTAAAGCCCAATACATCCATTTCGGTCAGATGCAATTGATGAATGGCGACATCGCAGGTGATGGGCAAACCGCGTTTTTTGGCGTCAGCAATCATCTCGACCGAACGGGCGCAGGAGAGCTGTGAAAAATGGGCACGAATCCCTGTCTCTTCCACCAAAATCAGATCACGTGCTAAGGCAGAAGTTTCGGCAGAAGGGGGGATCTCTGGTAGCCCCATACGGGTGCTAACCATGCCGCTGTGGGCAACGCCTTGGTTTTTAAGTTGGCTGTCTTCACAGCGAAGCATGACCACAATGTCGTGTGATGCGGTGTACTCTAGGGCGTTTTTAAGGGTTAAGGCGTTTTGAATGGGTTGATTGGCTTGGCTTAATGCCACACAACCCGCTTGTTTTAACGCATAAATACTGCTTAATCGTTCACCCTTTAATGCTTGGGTTAAGGCGCCTATTGGCATCACAAAGGCAGTCGCCGCTTGACGTGCACGGCGCTGTAACAGTTCTGTGACAGCTTGAGAGTCATTAACGGGCGCGGTATCGGGCGGGCAACAAATACTGGTGATGCCACCCGCAACGGCGGCTTTGGTTTCGGAGGCGATGGAGCCAGCGTAGTGACTTCCAGGCTCACCCAAGCGGGCTTGTAGATCGACTAAGCCCGGTAAAATCCATTTGCCAGTAGCGTCTATCTCTTTATCCGCACTAAAGCCTTCAGGGGATTGCTCGCCTATGCCGGCAATTTTGCCTCGAGAGAGATAGAGATTGCTGATTTGGTCGATGTTTTGGGCAGGATCAATTACACGTCCGTTGCTAATCGCGAGTCTCATGCGTTCTCCTCCTGTAGGCGATCTTGTTCTGTTTGTGCCACTTGTTCCGCTTTGTACTGACTCAGTTGTGCCGCATTGCTCATAATGATGGACATGACCGCCATGCGAACCGCAATACCATAGGTAACCTGCTCTAAAATAACCGACTGTGACCCATCGGCCACCATGGACTCAATCTCAACGCCTCGGTTGATCGGGCCTGGGTGCATCACAATGGCATCGGGTTTGGCGAGCGCAAGACGTTCTTCGGTTAAACCATAGAGTTTAAAGAACTCTTTTTCACTGGGAATCAGGGCGCTGGTCATGCGTTCGTTTTGCAGGCGTACCATAATAATGACATCCACCCCTGCAATGCCCTCTTCCATGTCGTGATAGATATGTACGCCTAGTGCCTCTGGATTTTCGGGCATCAGCGTCTTGGGGCCGACCACGCGAATTTCTCGGGCTTCTAAAATACTCAGCGCTTGAATTTGCGAGCGTACCACGCGGCTGTGCAGTACGTCGCCCACAATCGCAATTTTAAGATCAAAAATATCGCCCTTATGCTTACGAATGGTGAACATATCCAGCATCGCTTGGGTTGGGTGGGCGTGTTGACCATCACCTGCATTCAGTACATGTACATGCGGGGCGACGTGTTGTGCAAAAAATTGTGCCGCGCCACTTTGGGCGTGTCGAATGACAAACATATCGGCTTGCATCGCTTGCAAGTTCCACAGGGTGTCGAGTAGCGATTCGCCCTTTTTGGTGGCGGAGGTTTGAATGTCTAAGCTGGATATGTCGGCCGAGAGGCGTTTTTCGGCAATTTCAAAGGTGGTTCGGGTGCGAGTGCTGGGCTCAAAAAAAAGGTTCATAATACTTTTACCACGAAGCAACGGCACTTTTTTAATCTCATTGGTATTGGGATTAATAAAGGATTTGGTGGTGTCTAAAATTTCAATTAAATGGTGTTGTTTGAGCCCCTCAAGGGTCAGAAAATGATGCAGTTTACCGAGTTCGTTTAATTGAATGTTGGGACTGGACAGTCGTGCAATCATGCCTGCTTCTCCTTGGTTTCTAAAATGGTAACGTTTAGGGGGTCAGGGCCGGTCACTTTAATGGTTTTATTGCATTCGAGTGACATACCAATAATATCGGCTTGAAAGGGCAGTTCACGACAGCCTTTTCGGTCAACCAGTACCACAAGGGTGACACTGGCAGGGCGACCATAATCAAAAATCTCATTTAACGCGGCACGAACCGTACGCCCGGTAAAAAGAACATCATCGACTAAAATGATATGTTGGTCGGTAATATCCCAAGCGATATCAGAGGGTTTGGTGGTTGGGTTTAAGCCAATTTTAGAGAAATCATCGCGGTAAAACGAGATGTCAATGACACCCAGTGGGTCGGGTAGCGCCAGCTTTTTATGCAGTACTTGTGCGACCCACTCGCCACCGGTGCGAATGCCGATCATTTTTGGAGACTGTTTTAGGGTATTTTGTTGTTGCAGTTGCGTGCAAATATTCTCAATAAGCGTATCGACGTTGATGTTAAGGTCGGTCATAAAATATCCTAAGTTACGTTTGTTTTTGCAAGTGCATTGGCTTGGAGCCAGCTTTCTAAAATAATTTGTGCCGCATGGTCATCAATATGGGGCTGTTTGAGCTGGCGACTTTCAGCGGCAATTGAGCTGAGTTGCTCTTCCATATAAAAAATAGGGCAGTGATACCGACCACTGAGGCGTTGACCAAATTTACGAGCGGGTTGGGTTAAGGCTTGTTCCGAACCGTCTAAACGCATCGGCAAACCAACCACAATGGCAACGGGTTTCCAGGCTTCAAATAACCGAGTAATGTGCTCCCAATCGGGTTTACCGTCTTTACTGTTTACAATCGCTTCGGGGCTGGCGGTTTGGGTAATGGTTTGTCCAATGGCGACACCGATGCGACGCAAACCAAAGTCAAAGCCAATTACGACGCCTGAAAGAGACGTTTCTGTCTGATGGTTAGGCATGACCAGCCTCTAAGGTTAAGAACTCGGGCGAAACCCCTAGGGTTTCCAGAGCCACCTGCCACTTTTGTTCAATGGGGGTGTCAAACAGTAAACTTTCATTGTATGGAATAGTCAGCCAGCTGTTGCTCTGTATTTCTTGGGTTAATTGTCCCGCTTTCCAGCCTGAAAAACCTAAACAAATTAGGAACTTTTCAGGTGTTTGGTTTTTACTTAACGCCTCGACAAAATCTTCTGAAAAGGTCATCGTCAGTCCATCTTGTAGGGCGACTGAACTTTTCCATTGACCTTCTGGTTTATGGAAAATAAAGCCTTGCTCTACATCCACTGGCCCCCCACGTAAGATAGGTTGCTCTAAAAAAGAGGCGTTTTCAGGTGGGGAGAAATCAAAATGACTTAATAAATCTTGCACTTGAAAGTTTTGCGGTAAATTCACCACAAATCCGGTCGTGCCGTGGGCATTATCTTCCAGAATATAGATGAGCGATTTTTCGAACCAACTGCCATTTAACGATGGCATGGCGATTAAAAAGTGATGTTCTAAAGAGGGTAGTTGTTTCATGAGTGAAATTATAACAGAGAGACTCGTTTTGCCATGGCGTCTGTTTGAAATATTTTTCCGTGCTGATCGATGGCAAACACATATTGAATACCCATGGAGGTTGCAATGCTTTCCCACTCATCTACCCCAGCAATTAATAAAGCCGTGGCGGCCGCATCGGCAGTGATGGCATTGGGGTGCAGAACGGTTACCGAAGCAAAGCTTTGGGCGGGGGCTCCCGTTTTAGGGTTTAAAACATGAGAGTAACGCACGCCTTGCCATTCAAAATAGCGTTGGTAGGTACCTGACGTCATCACACTTTCCCCGTTTTTTAAAGACAGGGTGGCAAGCACTTGATTCGGTGCAAGTGGGTTTTGAATGCCAATTGACCAAGGTGTTCCATTATGAGAACCAATGCCTTTCATGTCGCCTCCAATGCTGACCAGTGCATTTTGAATGCCGGATTGCTTTAAACTTTTCAGCGCCAGATCAATTGCTAGCCCTTTGGCATTGCCACCAAAATCAAGTTGTACCTTGGGGTTGTGGCTTAATAGTGTATTGCCCTCAAATGAAATGTCTAACAGGCTAGGCGCATCTTTAAGCCAAATTTGAATCTGTTGTTGACTGGGGGGCGGGCCGTGCCATGCTTCGGAATGAAAGCCCCAAAGTGCTACCAACTGGCCAATGCCGGGGTCAAATAGCCCTTGGCTCTGTTGTGTGAGACGTTGAGAGGTGGTAATAAAGTCTTTTACCGAGTCAGGTACAGTAATGGATTGTTGTTGGGCAATGGCACGGTTCACTTTACTGACAATTCCCCCTTGTTCCCACGCATGCCACTGTTGGTGAAACTGATGAAATTGCTGTTCAACCGTTTGAATCGCTTGTTCGGTGTGCTCTGCTTGATGGGGGGGGGAGAAAATTAAAATATCCACTAAAGTGCCAAAAACAACGATGGTGGCGCGGTGTTCAACGGGGTGTGGCGAGTTGCAACTGGTGAGCGCAAGTAGGCAAACCATGATTAATAATGGAAGAGTTCTTTTTTTTAGTGCTGAGAGTGTGTTCATAATGATGAATTGGTTGATAAATTAAGTCTTTTAATTATGCCATGTTCGAGTAGAGCTTGTTTTTTATCTTAAAATTATGCGGT
>JALSJT010000186.1 GCA_026989175.1 Thiomicrorhabdus sp.
TTGATTCTTCGAGAGTAGGCGCCTGATAAATCCCCTATTAATTTTTCATAGGGAGGCGGATTTTGATAAGGATTTTCAGCAAGAATTTGAAGTAGTTGTTGTGTTTTTGCTTTTAGCCCTGAGGATGCAATTTTTTTAGCGTCCTTTTTAGCCTGTTTGGTATATCGTAGAACCCAAGTCACCAATCAAGCTCCGTTGAGCATTCTGAGAGAGGTTGTTTCATTCCTTCTTTTATGGATTCTCGCATTTTGGGTATGGATAGTAAGTGTAGGGTTTCTGAAATAGCGTTCCAGTCATTTTCTGAAATTAAAACCGCATTCCCTCTTTTTCCAGTAATAATAATGGGTTGATGTGTTTGCGATGTTTCGTCAATTAGGCTGTAGAGTTTAGATCTTGCCTCGGTTGCATTTACGATTGTCATAGTAATTACCTCTGAATAAGAGCGTACGATTAAGCGTACGCTATGTCAACTATTTTGTTAAGCGATTAAATTTTCTTCCCCCCTGTCTCGTGCTGCTCTTTTAGTCAGTTACGTTAAATATCGTACTATTCGATGTATTTAATACTTGAAATCAATGCAAACCATCCTTATGTATTTAATAATCAAATGAAAACATTAAATTAGGAGTGCATGAGGCATGATGGATAAATTTACCTCGCAGTTTCAATCAATATTGAGTCAGGCGCAGATGTTGGCGGTGGCAGAGGATCACCCGTTTATTGAACCGATTCATATTTTATCGGTATTAGCCGATGAGCAAGCCAGCCTATTGCAACTGGCTAAGGTGGATAGAGCGCAGTTAAAACAGTTATTAACAGAAAAAATATCGGCGATGCCGAAGGTTTCGGGTGGGCAAAATGAAGTCACCTTGTCGAAACAGTCGATTAAATTATTAAGCCAGATGGAAAAGCTGGCGCAACAAAAAGGCGATGCGTATATTGCCAGTGAACTGTTTTTCGTGGCACTATTAGACAGTAACGATATTGCGGCAACGCTTTTCAAAAAAGCAGGTGCCAATCAAACAGAGATTAATCAAGCCATTGAGCAAGTAAGAGGGGGTGAAACCGTGCAAGAACAAAATGCAGAAGAGAATCGTCAGGCGTTAGAGAAATACACCGTTGATTTAACCGCCAGAGCGGAAGAGGGCAAGTTGGATCCTGTGATCGGGCGAGATGATGAGATTCGTCGTGCTATTCAGGTGTTACAACGCCGTACTAAAAATAATCCGGTCTTAATTGGTGAGCCGGGAGTTGGTAAAACTGCGATTGTTGAAGGGTTGGCGCAACGAATTGTAAATGGTGAGGTGCCAGAAGGTATTAAAAATAAGCGGGTATTGTCACTGGATTTGGCGGGCTTATTGGCGGGCGCAAAGTACCGTGGAGAGTTTGAAGAGCGTTTAAAAGCCTTACTCAAAGAGTTAGAGAAAGAGGCGGGTAAAGTCATTCTCTTTATTGATGAAATTCACACCATGGTCGGTGCAGGTAAAACGGAAGGCTCGATGGATGCCGGGAACATGTTGAAACCTGCCTTGGCGCGTGGTGAGTTGCACTGTATTGGTGCAACGACGTTGGATGAGTATCGTCAAGACATTGAGAAAGATGCCGCATTAGAGCGTCGCTTCCAAAAAGTGATTGTTGATGAGCCAAGCGAAGAGGACACCATTGCGATTTTACGTGGGTTAAAAGAGCGTTATGAAATTCATCACGGGGTGGCGATTACCGATCCGGCCATTATTGCAGCAGCACACTTGTCGCAACGTTATATTACCGATCGCCAGTTACCCGATAAAGCGATTGACTTGATTGATGAAGCGGCTTCGCGTATTCGGATGGAAATTGACTCCAAGCCTGAGGTGATGGATAAGTTAGATCGTCGTTTGATTCAGTTAAAAATGGAGCAGGTCGCGCTCAAAAAAGAGAAAGATGAAGCCTCTAAGAAACGTTTGGCGATCTTAAAAGATGAAATTAAAGCGTTAGAAAAAGAGTACTCTGATTTAGAAGAGATTTGGAAACGTGAGAAAGCCGCACTGCAAGGCGCTCAACAGTTTAAAGAGCAGTTGGATGCCGCACGTATTGAGTTGGAATCAGCACGACGTTCGGGTGATTTAGCCAAAATGTCAGAGATTCAGTACGGCAAGATTCCAGAGCTGGAAGAGAAAATTAGAGCCGCTGAAGCCGCCGAAACGGAAGCAGAAAGTTCTGAAGGAGCTCACTTATTAAGAAACAAGGTAACCGAAGAGGAGATTGCCGAAGTGGTTGCACGCTGGACAGGCATTCCGGTCTCTCGCATGATGGAAGGTGAGCGTGAGAAGCTACTGAAAATGGAAGAGGTGTTAGGCAAACAGGTGATTGGACAAGATGAGGCGGTCAAAGCGGTTTCTGATGCGATTCGTCGCTCACGTGCTGGGTTGTCTGATCCCAATCGTCCGAATGGCTCGTTCCTCTTTTTAGGGCCAACAGGGGTGGGTAAAACCGAGTTAACCAAAGCGTTGGCGGACTTGTTGTTTGATACCACCGATGCGATTGTGCGCTTGGATATGTCCGAATTTATGGAAAAACATTCGGTCTCTCGTTTGGTTGGTGCGCCTCCAGGGTATGTCGGCTACGAAGAGGGCGGTTATTTAACCGAAGCGGTTCGCCGTAAGCCTTATTCGGTCATTCTATTGGATGAGGTTGAAAAAGCGCACCCTGATGTGTTTAATATCTTATTGCAAGTGTTGGATGATGGGCGTTTAACGGATGGACAAGGTCGCACCGTAGACTTTAAAAATACCGTGATTGTCATGACCTCAAACTTAGGATCGCACATTATTCAAGAGAAGGCGGGAACGGCGACTTATGATGAGATGAAAGCGGATGTGATGGAAGTGGTCGGAGGTCACTTTAGACCTGAGTTCATTAACCGTATTGATGATATTGTCGTTTTCCATCCGTTAGACAAAGCACAAATTAGAGCGATTACGGAGATTCAACTGCAAGGGCTAAAACAACGCTTGCAAGAGTCTGAGTTAACGTTAGAGATGGATGAAGCGGTATTGGATGTGTTGGGTGAAGCTGGATTTGACCCACTATTTGGTGCAAGACCGCTAAAACGTGTGATTCAACAACGTATTGAAAATCCACTTGCACAACGTATCTTAAAAGGGGATTACGCACCGGGTACAACGGTTCGTGTTACCTTGCAAGGGAATGAGATTGTGTTTAGTTAACGATTAACGATAATTTTAAAATAGGTTCTTTAGAACCCAAAAAAGCCGCAAATATTGCGGCTTTTTTGGGTTCTAGGGGGAAGAAATTACCCAAAGATATCTGCGGTAATATTGTTAAACCACGAATGGGCATACAACTCTTCACGCTTACGATCTTCTTTATTATAAGCGCCTGTTAAGCCACCCGAGCCTTTTACTTTGATTATTTTGCCATCTTTATAGGCATAGACCATCGCAACCGATACACCATCTTGCGGGGCAATAATCGAATAACAGGTATTCACCCAAGATGGATCGGGCATTGGTACACCATTTAAAGAGGAGGCGATCGCTGCTGCGCACACTTTTGCTTGTGAGTTGGCAGAGTAGCCAGACTTTGGCATTGGAGAGGCAATCGAGGCATCACCAATAACGTGGATATTCTTATGAATGGTCGATTCAAAGGTTTTGTGATCGACGCTACACCAATCTAAATCACCTACCAGTCCTGTATCAAAGGCAATTGGCCCCGCTTGTTGTGGCGGAATAATGTTCAGAACATCGGCTTTAAAATCGCCCGCTTCAGCGGTAACGGTTTTGGTGGCGACATCGACTTTACTCACCGCACCGCCTTTGTCTTTACCAATCCAGGTGATAATACTTTTATCGGTGCCATAACCATAGTGACGTTTCCAGCCATCCATAAAGAGTCCAAATTTAGAGAACTTCTCTTTGGGGTCTAAAATGACTATTTTAGAGTTGGGCTTATGCTTTTTAAAGTAGGCGGCAACTAAGGATGCACGCTCATAAGGGCCAGGAGGACAACGGAATGGATTTGGTGGAGTGACGATAACAAATGTACCCCCATCTTTCATCTCTTGCAGTTGCTTTAATAACAGTGCTGTTTGAGGACCCGCTTTCCATGCGTGAGGAATGGAGGTGTCTGAGACCTCTTTGGAATAGCCTTCAATGTCATCGTATTTGAAATCAATTCCGGGAGACACAATGGCACGATCGTAAGGGACTTTTTTACCGCCAGCGGTAGTGACAGTTTGTGCTTCTGGATCAATGTCCGTTACCGAATCAAAAATAACCTTCACACCTTTTTCGGCTAGTTTATCGTAATTAAATTCAATGGAGTCGATTGGACGAACCCCACCAATCACTTCATTACTCATAAAGCAGGTGTGGTAGTTTTGATTGGCTTCAATGAGGGTGACCTCAATATCGGAATCCATTTTTTTTAAATATTGCGCGGCGGTTGCACCACCGATACCACCGCCTACAATCACGACTCTTTTTGAGGATTTATGACCGTGTTTGTGGTCATGTCCATGGCTAGGTGAGGCGGATGCAATGGTGGCGAATCCTGCGGTTGCGCCAGCAGCGGTTACTGCGGAGCTTTTAAGGAGGTCTCTTCTTGAAATATTTGTCATGTTTTTTTCTCCCTAATAAAATTAGTGTTTATGATCATGTGCGGGGTTAACGACAACTGCTTTGGAAGGCAGCTTAGAGAAATACTCCGCGACGGCTTTAATATCCGCATCGCTGTAGCCTTTGGCAATACGTTGCATGACGGTAGATGGACGTTTTCCAGAAGCAAAATCATGCATCGACTCTAAGATATACTCTTTAGATAAACCTGCAATAGAAGGCGTTAACGGACCATGGCTTATACCGTTAGGACCATGGCATCCTGCACAGGTGTTACTGAGTATAGTGGCTCGATCAATTACATCTGCATGGGCAGTGTTGATAAAAAAACTGGAAGCAAATAGGGTGCTGATTAAAATTAAGTTTGTTCTCTTCATTACAAGCCCTCTTTTGAAGCGAGTTAAAATTACGAAGAAAGTTTCTCATATTTCAGAAGGGTTGTATATCTTATTACGAAATAAGATTTTTCCATCTAATCTTTATATTAGATAATGGTGAGATAGGCAAATTTAATAACGAATAGGTGAGGGGGGAGAAAAAATTTTAAAAAATAAAAAAGGCTGACAACCCTTGTTGATGACGAAGGGTTGTCAGCCTTTTTTAGAGACACGGTTTAGGGTTTGAGGGCTAAAATTTAACGACTAAATTAACCTCTCTCGAATCGGGTAGGGATTGCTCAACGCGAAAGAGTTCCGCTTTATTGTCGACATCTGATTGTGTTGAAATTTTAATCCCAACGGTAATCTGTGCAATATCTTTAAGTTTACGGCGTTCAGGCATTAATTCATCCGCTTCGGTAATGGTAACAGAGCTGGTTAACTGATCGCCAGGAAGCTTTTTAGCAGCAATAGGCATCGGCATACCACTTTGTGATTTTGCATAAATGAAGACTGTGGTTCCTTTTAATTTTGCTTGGGTTTCAGGCGCAATGTCTAAGGTAATATGAATCGCTTGGTCTGTATTTGCAGAGGTGGCTTGTTTGGCTGCTGGTGGTTGAAATGGCTGAAATGCGGAATCAGCGGGGGCTTTTCCAATCGCTTCAAGTTGTTGCCCCACTTTCATTCTGTTTTCAGAGCCTTCTGGGAAAATGTAGTACAACTGAGTCCAATATTTTGCCGCATCATCAGGTCGTTGAAGTTGCATTTCTGCATTTCCCATTAACCATAAGGCCATCGGAACATTCGGGTCTATTTTTAAGACTTGTTCTAGTAACTCATAAGAGCGCCCAGTTAGTTTACCATTGTCTACGACCGCTAGGACATCGGCTAATGGAAGCAGTACATCAATGCTATTAGGTTCAATAGCAAGTGCTTTTTCATAGGTCGCTACGGCGTTGGTATAGTCTTTTACCATGACATAGGCACGACCGAGTAAGAGAAGATCTTTAAACTCATGTTGGTTTTGCGAGATTTTTTGTTCAAGTTCTTTAATCATGGTACGAACTTGTATTTGTGGATCAGGATGGTTGGGGGGCATCGTATCGGTACTTGATACAGGAGGCAGTCCTGATTGCTGATTGGTTGCACTCTCAGTAATAAAGGGTTCCTCATCGCCTTGAGCAAGAAAAAAGCCAATGGCAAAGAGAGGGATTAGAAGTAAAACGGCAATAATAATGCGTTGTATGAGGGTCATCGGTAGAAGTTCCTTGATGTGGTTAATTTCAGTTAGTCAGCAACATTATAGTCATCAAAAACGAGTTTTTTTAGGTTTTCACTAAAAAAATGACAGTTAGCTTTATTGGTAGTAATGCGTACTTCGTGAAACTTGAGTTAAATCAATAAGATATACGTTTAATGGGAGAGTAAGGAGAGGGAAGGGGTTCATGAAATCATAAGGTTTTTATGAGTCGTATTTTAAAAAACCTTATGAAAACAGAGGGATAGCATTAGTCTTTTACTTTTTTGTATGCTTTTTTTACCGCTTTGGTAACCCGTTTTTGAGTCTCCCAGTGCTCTTCGGCAGACATATAAAAAGACATATCAATGTCGTAACGAATATAACGAGGTGAGATACGGTTTAAGGCAATACAAGCCATATCTGCCGCTTGGTTTTCATCAATCTTATCACCATATTTTTCTTTGATCTCATTGAAGACTAAACGTTCGTAATAGTTGTGTACTGTATCCATTGCCATATGCCATTCCTCGCTTATTACCCAAGCCGATATTTAGAAACGTGAGATGCTGTGGATTCAAGTGCTTGCCTTGCATCCGTGTTTCTAAGTGTGGATTTGGGTATTAGATTACAAATTCTGTTTTCCACTATACCGCAGATTGTTCCATAAAAAAAGCACCGATTACGGTGCTTTTTGATTGGTGCTAGACATAAAATAGGTATGTGGTTATTTTTCTCTCGAAACCGCACGATGTCCAATGTCGGTACGGAAGTAGGCTTGCTCCCATGTGACCTGTTTGAGCCCTTCATACGCACGTTTTTGTGCCGCTGAAACGGTGTCACCTAGTGCGGTGATGCAGAGTACGCGTCCGCCTGAGGTGATCACTTCGCCCGCATCGTTTAATGTGGTACCGGCATGAAAGACTTTGAGATCGGGTGCGGAGGCGTTTTCGAGGCCTGAAATCACATCGGCTTTACGATAGGTGTCAGGGTAGCCGCCTGCGGCCATTACGACGCCCAGTGCGGCACGTGGATCCCATTTTGCGCTCACGGTATCGAGTTTGCCATCAATGGCGGCTAAACAGAGTTCGGCTAAATCGGACTGTAAACGCATCATAATCGGTTGTGTTTCTGGGTCACCAAAGCGGCAGTTAAACTCTAATACTTTGGGTATGCCATTGGCATCAATCATGACACCCGCGTATAAAAAGCCTGTATAAGGTAGACCGTCTTTTGCCATGCCTTCAATGGTGGGTTCAATCACGGTTTTCATAATACGATCATGAATTTCAGGGGTGACGACGGGGGCAGGGGTGTATGCGCCCATGCCTCCAGTGTTTGGTCCTGTATCGCCATTGTTGCGTGCTTTATGATCTTGAGAGGTCGCCATCGGTAAAATGTTTTTACCGTCTGCCATCACAATAAAACTTGCTTCTTCGCCTACTAAGAACTCTTCAATGACGACACGAGAACCCGCATCACCAAATTTGTTGCCTGCCAACATGTCTGATACAGCGTTTTTGGCTTCTTCTACGGTGTCGGCTAAAATAACGCCTTTTCCTGCTGCCAGTCCATCGGCTTTAATTACGATGGGCGCACCTACCTTGTCTAAATAGGCGTGTGCGGGTTCGATTTCGGTAAAGACATCGTACGCCGCAGTCGGAATGTTGTGTTTCGCTAAAAAGTCTTTGGAGAAGGCTTTAGAGCCTTCCAATTGTGCGGCGTCTTTATCAGGACCAAAACATTTTAGTCCTGCGGCTTTAAAGGCATTCACCACCCCTAAGACCAACGGCACTTCTGGCCCTATAATGGTGAGTGCAACGTTATTCTCTTTGGCAAAAGTAACCTGTGCTGCAATGTCCTCTACCCCAATCGCCACATTGGTTAAGTTCGGCTCTAATGCGGTTCCAGCATTACCAGGTGCTACAAATACCTTGGTGACTTTGTCTGATTGTGCGGTTTTCCAAGCCAGTGCGTGTTCACGGCCACCGCCACCAATAATTAATACATTCATGTTTTAACTCTCTTAATGTTTGAAATCAGTGCTTGAAATGTCTCATTCCGGTAAATACCATCGCAATGCCGTGTTCATCGGCGGCATCAATGACTTCTTGATCGCGCATGGAACCCCCCGGATGAATGACGGCGGTAATGCCCGCAGCGGCGGCGGCGTCAATGCCATCTCGGAATGGGAAGAAAGCATCAGAGGCCATGACGGAACCTGGTACTTCAAGCCCTTCGTCGGCGGCTTTAATGCCAGCGATTTTGGCAGAGTACACGCGGCTCATTTGGCCTGCGCCCACGCCGATGGTCATGCCGTCTTTGACATACACAATGGCATTGGATTTAACGTATTTGGCGACTTTCCAAGCGAATAGTAGGTCGCTTAACTGTTCGGATGTGGGGGCGATTTTGGTGACGACTTTGAGGTCATCTTGGGTCACCGAGCCTAAATCACGGTCTTGCAATAATAAACCACCGGTTACTTTTTTGTAGTCGTAAGCGGGTAACTGTTCAGACAGTTCACCACAGACCAAGAGGCGTAAATTTTTCTTCGCTTCAATAATGGTTTTGGCTTCATCCGAAACGGTTGGGGCGATGATGACTTCTACAAATTGACGGTCAACAATTGCTTGTGCGGTTTGCGCATCCAGTTCAACATTGAAGGCGATGATGCCACCAAAGGCGGAAGTTGGATCGGTTTTAAACGCACGGTCATAGGCTTCAAACGGCGTATTGCCAATGGCAACGCCACATGGGTTGGCGTGTTTTACAATCACACATGCGGTCTCATCAAAGGTTTTGACCAGCTCTAGTGCGGCATCGGTGTCGGCGATGTTGTTAAAAGAGAGCGCTTTGCCTTGCAATTGGGTTGCGGTCGAAATAGAGGCTTCATTTTGAGTGCGCTCAGTATAGAACGCCGCTTTTTGATGCGGGTTTTCGCCGTAACGCATACTCTGTTTTTTAACAAATTGCGTGCTGTAAGTGCGCGGAAAGGTATCTGCACTGTCGTCGTTAAACATCGTACCAAAGTAGTTGGCAATCGCACCGTCATAACGGGCGGTTTGCTCAAAGGTTTTAATGGCTAAATCAAAACGGGTGGCGTGAGAGAGTTGCGTGTTGTTGGCTTGTAGCTCTTCTAAAATACGTGCGTAATCGGTAGGATCGGTCACCACCGCCACGTCTTTGTGGTTTTTAGCCGCAGAACGCAACATGGTTGGCCCGCCGATGTCGATGTTCTCAACCGCGTCTTCTAATGAACAGTCGGCATTGGCAACGGTGGCTTCAAAGGGGTATAAATTGACCACCACCATATCAATGGCATCAATGCCATGTTCCGCCATAATGGCA
>JALSJT010000187.1 GCA_026989175.1 Thiomicrorhabdus sp.
TACCAAACGGGGCGGAGCGGCGATAGATTTTCATTGGTACGCCATCTACCTTTAAGTCGGTTCGGCTAATATGCGAATCATCTGGCATCGCATCGCCTTCTAATTCGATATTCTCCTCTTTTGTGCGTCCTACAACGGCTTCTTGGCAGTGAACAGGAGTTGCATTCCACTTTTCTAGGTCATGCACCCACTTTTGACTTAACACCAAGCAGCCCCCTGCTCCAGGCAGCCCTTCGGCAATCACTGCGGCCTCTCTTTTGAGCTCTTCTGTTTCGGGGTTGGCGGTGCCGTCTTCAAAGCCGATTAAATCTAAATTTTGATGGTAACTGAAACCACGTTCTTGCAACGCTAAATTTGCAACAGATTTCATCTTACGATCAATCATTAGTGCCACATCAAACACCTGAGAGATGTCTGTGCCATGCAGCCAAAAAAACAGGTCTGCTTGAGTGGAGGGTGCTATATGGCCTTGTTGACCCTGTAAAGTTTCAAACGGTTTTAAGGTGACTGGCATCCAATTGGGTTGTAACAAATGCCATGCCTCTGCCCCAAAGCTCAGCACAACGGACACATCTGGGAATTGCTTTTCGCATCGCTCCAATAATGCCTCAATGGCCTGCTTTACAGGTTTACTCTCTTTACGGCCTAAGCGGTACTCTAAAAAATAGAAGTGCGTTGACCCTTCCTTAAAAATACCAGTCTGCGGGGTATTTGACATATACAACCCTCCTTATAAATCCACTTTACGGGTAAACACCCAATCATTTTCATTGGATAGTTCTGGTGAAAAGCCATAGCCATCCACCTCAAAATACTTTAGGTCTTCTGCTTGTTCAATACGGTTATCAGTGGCATAACGTACCATTAAACCGCGTGCTTTTTTGGCATAAAAACTGATAACCTTATATTTACCGCCCTTCCAGTCTTTAAAGATTGGGGTAATGATTCGGGCGTTTAATTGTTTGGGTTGAACCGCTTTAAAATACTCGTTCGATGCTAAGTTCACCACCGTACGACTCTCCATCGCTTGCAGTGATTGATTTAACTGTTGGGTAATTTGATCGCCCCAAAACGCATAAATGTCTTTGCCTTTTGCATTCGGGTACTTTGTACCCATCTCTAAACGGTATGGCAAAATCTCATCACATGGCTTTAGAATACCGTAAAGTCCTGAGAGAATTCGCAAATGGGTTTGCAAAAATTTTACCCCCCCCTCAGATAAGCTATAAATATCCAGTCCTTGATACACATCTCCTTTAAAGAGCCATGCGGCTTGTTTTGCATTGTCTCTCGGAAAAGGAACTTGCCAATCTTGAAAACGTTGATAGTTCAGTTCGGCTAATTTATCACTGATTTTCATCAACTGACCAATCTCTTCTGGTACCAATGTTTGCAGTGAATCCATTAGCTCTGCCGCCTGTTCAAGCAGTATTGGCTGAGAATGGCAGTCAACGGGAACAGGTGTTGTTTCATCTAATGATTTTGCAGGGGAGATAAGCATTAACATGATTTAAGCGTCCTTCTCTGGTTTAGACTCAGATTGCGCACTGTCTGATGAGGTTGTTTTTAATTCAGGGTAGTTTTCAAGCAAACGCTTAGAGGCGCGATATTCCGCTGACCAGACTAAAAATGCATACGCAGGTAAGGCAAATAGTATCCCGAAAAGTAGCCGTTGCATGTCTCGCGCCATATCGTCCGAATGAATTGGGGCACTGAATGCGATGCCAATTAACAATGCACTGGTTGTAATTAGAAATATAATTTTCCAGCGCTGATTTTTAGAGAGTATTTGTTTGTTTTTTTCATTGTATTGATTGAGTACATAAAACGAAACCACCCAGACTAAAACATAGGGAACAACCGTTTCAAGAATGGGCGGCAGTTGCAGTAAAGCAATGATAAAGATCATTAGCACTGTTACAACAAAATAAGAGACAATAAAAATTAAGGCAAATCGAATTAAAAGAGAGGATAAACTCATGCTGGCTTCCTAAGCGACTATATAAGTGAACAAGTCACTATTTTATAGAAATAAAAAAGAAGCCGTAAAAAATTTTGAGTCTGAGACCTTTACACGAGAGGGGCGCGAGAGAAAAAAGAGATGAAATTTAGCTGATTGAGGCGGAAATCGCAGAGAATAGCCCAGGCTACCCTCTCTTGAGCACACTCAATTCACCTTGTCCGTGCATCCTTTCGTGCAAAGGTCTCTGTCTATATAAAAATATCAATGATCAAGCAACAGACTTAACACTCAACCAAGTGTTGAGTGTTTTATGCATACAAGAAGAGCGTTACAGTGCCTCACGCTCCACTTGCTCAATCAAAGTCGTAATCTCTTTAGAGAGAGCCAAAACACGCTCGTGCCTCTCTTGCATCAAAGCTTGATCTTGAGAGGTATGAGCATCCATTACGTCCCCCACCACAGAGTGAAAAGTACGGTGTAATTGGATTAATTTTTGCATACTCTCTAAATGGGCATATTTTTGCCCCTCTCCATCAAGCCAACGTCCTAATAAACACGCACTCGAATCACGCGCCGAACGCATATCAATATCGGTATCTTGCCCTGCCAATAACTGCTCTAACTTAGTAATCCAGCTATTATGTTTCATTTTTGCTTCTGCAAAACTCACTGTTGAGTGTCCAAGCTTTGCTGGCGGCGGAGCTGATTGATTTACCTTAAACCGCCCAATAAACTCCACTTGAGTGGTCGCCTCATTTTGCATGTTCGCTGCTGTCGCAGAAAGCTCTTCAACTAATGCTGCATTCTCTTGTGTCGTTTGATCTAAGTGACTCATCGCAATATTAATTTGCTCCAACCCTTTATTCTGTTCATTTGCAGTCGAGGCGACGGTCTCAACCAACTCTTCCACTTTTTGAATTTTAGCCACCATCTCTTGAAACACTTCGTTGGTTTGTTCAACCAGCACCGTTCCGTCATCAATTTGTTGCGTGGTGGATGCGATTAAATTCGAAATATCTTTGGCGGCACTGGCGGATTTTTGAGCTAAGTTACGAACCTCGCCCGCAACGACGGCAAAACCACGACCATGCTCTCCCGCTCTTGCGGCTTCAACGGCGGCGTTTAATGCCAACAGATTGGTTTGGAATGCAATGCTGTCAATGACGCTGGTAATCTCTCCAATTTGACGACTTAAGTCGGTAATTCCCTTCATTGCCCCTAACGTACTGTCCATCACTTTAATACCAGATTGCGCCTCTTCTGCTGCACTATGAACCAATACATTCGCACTGTGCGTATGTTCCGTTGAATTCTCAACGCTGGCGGTTAACTCTTCAAGACTGGCGGCCGTCTCCTCGACCGCAGCTGCTTGTTGCTGCGTTCTATCCGCAAGGTCTTGGCTCGCCGTTGCGACTTGATTAGACATCTCTCCTAACGACTCTGCCCCCACTTTGACTTGGGCAAAGGTAATTTCAATATTAGTGAGCGCATTATTTACCGCATGCTTCATCGCTAACAGTTCACCAATAAAGTCTGCATCAATTCGCTGGGTCATATCCCCATCACTCATACTCGATAACAAGCGATTGAGTATGAGTGTGGTGCTTGCAAAACTCCCTAATAACTCATTAACCAATATCGCTAATTTTTTCTCAAACCCTGTTAAGTTTTGAGTATCCACTCGACCACTTAACATTCCTTTTGAGGCTTCAGAGACAATAGACATAATGTTCTCTTCAATTAACAGTTGGTTGGTCATGTCTTTCCACTCAACCACGGTGCCAATTCGATTCGACTGATCATCAAAAATAGGGTTAACCACTAGCTCAAGTGTAACGTCTCCAATTTTTGCACGAGCAATATACGTCTCGGTTAGGTTCGCAAGAATCGCTTGTTGATGTTCAGGATTTTTATGAAATACATCAATATTTTGTCTTAATAAATTAGAACTATCAAAGTTAGGAAGTTCTTTTTTCAAATCACTTTCAACCGATTTCAACATCGTTCGCACCGCATCATTCATAAAAATAATGCTACGGAATTTATCCGCCACCATAATATTGGTTGAAGTTGCATTCAGAGCTTTTTCAATTCGTTGCGAATTCATCAATGCTTCTTTAGCCGCTTCAAAATCCGCTCCCAGCTTAATCTGTAACGATTTTAACCGCCCTAAAGTAATGGATTGTAAGCTACGGCCTCTTGAGTCTATTTTATTTGAAAAATTCCCTGAAGATATCTCTGTAATGTACTTATTAAACTGTTTTTGCTGTCTTGCACCGATAACAGAAAGAGTAACAATTAATAAAACACAAATCATTTCAAGAATATGAAGCAATACAATAGGAAAGGTATCAAATACTTGAGGAAAAAATATAACAGTCATAACCTCAAGCATCAATAAAATAGACAGCACAATAATCATTTTAGAGTTGTCTATTTGTAAAAGAGGGTTAATCTTATCTTTAAAACTGGAAACATCACCATTTACCAAGGAAAGTCTGCCCGCTTCAACATCACGATAGACCTGTTCCGCCGCGGAGATTTGTGCTGCTGTCGCAGGGGTTCGTACCGACATATACCCCACCACTTCACCTTGTTCAAAAATAGGGGTTGCATTAGCGACCACCCAATAGTGGTCGCCATTTTTACGACGATTTTTGACCACTTGCGACCAAGGTTTGCCCTGTTTTAAAGTTCTCCAAAAATCTTTAAAGACAAGACTGGGTACATCAGGGTGCCTAAGCATATTGTGCGGTTGACCCACCAACTCACCCCACTCATAGCCACTAGCCTCAATAAACGCCTCGTTGGCTTCAATAATATTTCCTTGCAGATCCGTTTTAGACACGATCGTTGTGTCTGGATTTAATAAATATTCTTTTTGAGTGACCTTACCGTTATCGCGCATAACTTAAACTACCCCTTGAAGCCAAATAACCATTAAATACAACAACCTAAAAGAGCACCATCCTCTTAAAGACATAATATCCATAATTTTTCAATGATCCAGCATAACAAAAAAACATTCAACACAAGCACTCTATCACCATAAAAAATTTTATTACTGCACAAAAAAAAATCAATTTTTCAGGCTCTTCCCTAAAAACCTTACTCAAAATTTACTTTAATTTTTAATATAAACTTCACCTTTACATCAACGATTAGGTAAAATAGAGGTTTGTATTAATTTAACAGCTTAGGATACTTACAAAATGGCTTCAAAAGAAAATACTGTGTTAACAGGTAAACTAAAACGCTGGAATGAAGCTAAGGGGTTTGGTTTTATCAGCACCGAAAATGGTCAACGAGATATTTTTATTCACATTTCGGATCTAAAAGGAATGAGCCGCCGTCCTCTCGTTGGGGACATCATTCACTACGAAGTAAAAGTGCAAAACGATGGTAAGAATAGAGCAATCAATGCTCGAATTGAAGGGGTTGATGCTCTTCCTGGTCATGAACCGAAGAAAGGGAATAATAAGCAACTATTTTTAGGCATTGCCTTAGTCGCCGTCATAGTTATTGTTGCTTTAATTTTGATCTGAAAATGATGCTATAAAAGGGTTTGTGCAAAACCCTTTTCTTTTATACTCTTAAATTACGCTTAATCTTTCGACAAGAACACCTCTGAAACCCCTCTTCCCCGCACATCCGACGCGGCCGAAACCTGCCCTCTTTGCTGAACAATCAACTGAACATCGCCCATATAGTTATTCTTTTTCAACTGATAGCCCATCAACTGCAATGCCTCCTTCGTTTCCTCTGGTAGCTCAGGATTATAAGTAATCAGGTCTTTGGGGAGCAGTTGGTGGTGTACTCGTGTGGCATTTACCGCTTGTTGTGCTGTCATCCCCTCCTCAACCACATTTACGATGGTTTGAAAGACCGATGTAATAATTGTTGACCCACCGGGGGTACCGACCACCATTTCAACCGCGCCGTCTTTTAAGACAATGGTAGGCGACATTGAGGAGAGCATTCGTTTTTCTGGGGCGATCTCATTTGCTTTGCCGCCAACCACGCCAAATATATTGGCCACCCCCGGTTTGGTACTAAAATCGTCCATCTCGTTATTCATTAAAAAACCGGCACCACTCACGACCACGCCACTGCCGAATGGCATATTTAAGGTATATGTATTGGATACAGCATTTCCTTGTGCGTCCATAATCGAGAAATGCGTGGTCTCTGGCGTTTCAAATTTACCGTATTGAATCTGCTCAAAGTCTGAAATTTCATCCATTAAAACCGACTGAACTCGTTGTTTTAAATAGTCATCGGAAATCAGCTGCTTAACGGGCACTTTTACAAAGTCTGGATCGCCTAAATAAAAAGCACGATCGGCATATACTCGCTTTTCAAGCTCGGCATAAAAGTGCGTTTTAATAACCTGCTCTGAAAGTCCATCTTGCTTCCCTTTCTGCAAGGCTTCATCCAACTCCCCCTGCAATAAGGCCTTCATTTTTAATAACTGAATAATCGCCACGCCGCCCGAACTCGGTGGCGGTGCCGAAATAATTTGACGCCCTTTCCACTCGCCAATCACAGCTTCTCGCCATACCGCTTGATATTGATGCAAGTCGTCAAGTGTAATTAACCCATTATGACGCTGCATCTCTTTCACCAATAAGCGCGCGGTTTCACCTCGATAAAATTCTTCCCCCCCCTCTTTTGCAATCCGCTGTAATGTCTTCGCCAGTTCGGGCTGTTTAAACGATTTGCCCTCTTTTAACGCTGAGAAATAGTGACTAAAGTTTAAAGGATCTTTAGATTTATCTGCAATCCACTTCTGATACCACACCGCAGTTTGTGCCAACTGTTTTGAAACCACAAATCCGTTGCGAGCATAATCAATCGCGGGTACTAATAGTTCACTCCAAGGCAAGGAACCAAAGCGTTGGTGTGCCAGCCACAAACCCATCACAGTTCCGGGCACGCCTGAAGCTTGATACCCAACCAGTGAGCGATAGGGAATAACGTTGTTTTCTTTATCTAAATACAAGGTTTTAAACGCGGCTTGAGGCGCTTTTTCACGATAGTCTAAAAACAGTGGCTTCGCTGTTGAATTGTGATCCTTTGCATGAAACAAAGTCATAAAACCACCACCGCCAATGTTTCCTGCCTCAGGATAGGTGACTGCCAAAACAAAACCTGCTGCAACGGCTGCATCAACCGCATTTCCGCCTGCAAGAAGTACCTGCTTGGTTACTTTGGCACTGTACTCATCGGGCATGGCAAATGCGGCTGTTTTTTCAGCCCATACGGCAGTACTTCCTAACAGACTGAATGTAATGCCCAGCCCCCACAACATTACTCTTTTTAACATAAAACCATCCCAAATATATTTTTTATAGTCAACGATGAAGACCCCCAAAGCTCTTAATCAGAGTTTACATTCTATTGAGACCTTTGCACGAGAGGGACGCGAGAGAAAAAAGAGATAAAATTTGACTGATTGAGGCGGAAATCGCAGAGAATAGCTAGCTATTCACAAGGTTTTCAACAAAAAGCAGACATATTTTAGCCTTTTTTATCCGTGTATCCTCTCGTGCAAAGGTCTCTATTATAGACACCAAGCACCAAATTTATAGCTTTACAGTGAGGCCTAAATAGAAATATAACCGTTATAAAATCGGGTTAAGCATCTTGAATATACTCAAAGAAAAATGATAGCAAAAGCTTTTCCATCATTTTTTAATGTTTAAATACTCCCATCTTTCTTGATTTCGATTAAAATGACTTCAATTATTCAAAAAAATAAAAAGGCTTTTCATCAATTGAAGAACCTTAAATAACACCCTAAAAAGGAAAGTACATGTTAAAAAAAACAACCCTTGTAGCCGTATTGCTTACAGCTTTAACCGCCCTATCTCCTCCACTTTATGCTGAAGACGATGATTTAATTCAAGCAGAAACTCAAATGGATCAAAACGTCAATGATGCAGAGTACAAGCTTACAATTGCGGCTTTCCGTAATGCGAAATCAGGGCAATTTTTTGACCATGCCTATGGATTTGCCGTTTTCCCCACCATCGGAAAAGTCGGCTTTGTTGTTGGCGGTGCTTATGGTGAAGGCCGAGTTTATGAACAAGGTCGCTATAAAGGGCAGGTCAGCATGGTGCAGGCCTCTATTGGTTGGCAGTTTGGTGGGCAAGCATTTAGCCAAATTATCTTTTTCCAAGACCAACGTGCTTACGACGAGTTTACCAGCGGTAACTTTGAGTTTGGGGCTGCGGCTTCAGCCGTTGTGATTAATGCCGGCATCGCCGCAGAAGCCTCAACAAAAGGCACCTCCGCCAGTGCAAATGCAGGAAATAAACACCTAAAAACCGAAGGGCAATATTATAAAGGCATGGCGGTATTTACGCTTGCAAAAGGTGGTTTAATGTACGAAGCGGTGCTCAGCGGTCAAAAATTCACCTTTACCCCTTATCATTAACAGTCAAACAGAGACCTTTACACGAGAGAGCATAAAAACAAATGGACTTCACCCCTTTTATTGACTTTATCTGGCCTATTGGTGATTGGCTACAAGGCTATTTATATGAGATTGGGCTGGCAATGATCTCAACCTTACTGGTTATTTATGGTTCCGATATTTTAGGCTTAATCAAAAAACAGATTGGAGGCGTACAACCTTTTTTACGCCTCACCCTGTTTATTATTTTTTGTGCCTTTGGTTTTGCCTTTTTAACCAGCTTTTTAACCCCATTAGTGACGGGTTTACTACATCAAGTTGATGTCACTTGGCTTCCCTTAATTATTTTAGTCACCTTTTATTTTATTGGCTTTCTGGCTCGAAAAAAAGGATTCATTTAAAATTAAATTGGCATAAAAAAACCGCGATACTCCATACAGAGTCGCGGTTTTTTTTATGCCATTTGAAAATCAGCGTTAATCTGTACGACTAGTCACTTCAAGTAAGTGGTAACCAAACTGAGTTTTAACAGGCCCTTCAACCGAGCCAATCTCTGCACTAAAAACGACTTTATCAAACTCAGGCACCATCATTCCTGGTCCAAACTCACCCAAATCACCACCACTTTTTCCTGATGGGCAGTTTGAATGTGCTTTGGCAACATCGGCAAAATCCTTTCCACCATTAATTTGATCTTTCAGTTCATTACACTGCTCTTCCGTATCCACCAAAATATGGCGCGCTGTTGCTATTGTCATAATAGTATTCCTTTTTCATAAAATTTCATTCAACGAGCCATTTGCTCTTTCGTATTATTAAGGGCTTAATCTTTAGATTCAAGCTTTAAATCAAAATCTCTACGGATTCATCCCCTAGTTCTATTTAATTTAATGAGTATCCTTTATAATGACGCCCATGAAAAAAGACACCTCCCCCATGCAATACGCTTCCATCCCGATGCAGTCGGTCGGTCCATTCAAACTCACTGGCGATGTTGAAGTCGATGATTTGATGGTGCCCATGGCCACCTATGAATCGCCTCTATGGCCCTCGGTAGCACGTGGTGCGCGCGTGGCGG
>JALSJT010000188.1 GCA_026989175.1 Thiomicrorhabdus sp.
TGCCTCCGTTATTGGTGGTTTTGCTTTTTTACGCAAACGCGCGCTCATTGGCGATGCGCTTGCCCATGCCGCCTTACCAGGTGTGATGATGGCTTTTTTACTGTTTCAAACGCGCGACCCGCTGGTCATTTTTATAGGCGCACTGTGCAGCAGCTTTATTGGCTTCTTTTTAATTGACTGGCTGCCTAAAAACACCAAACTAAAAGCCGATGCCGCACTGGCAATTACCCTCTCCTTTTTCTTTGCGCTCGGCCTGATGTTGCTCTCCTTCATTCAAGGCTTAGAAGTCAGCAATAAAAGTGGGCTCGATAAAATTCTCTTTGGCCAAGCCGCCGCCATGACCGATGGTGACATTAAACTGCTCGGCTATGTGACCATTTTCGTACTGATCACCGTGGTACTGTTTTTTCAAAAATTTCGCTTAATCGCCTTTAACCAAAGCTACGCTCGTACCATTGGTATCGCGGTTAATCGTTACGAGTTATTGCTTGCACTGCTCATTGTGATGTCGGTGGTGGTAGGGTTGCAACTGGTAGGCGTGGTGTTAATGGCGGCGGTACTGCTCACCCCCATGGCGGCAGCACGTTTTTGGAGTAATCAACTCGCCACCATTTTAATTATCGCCTCACTACTCGGTGGGTTCAGTGCCATTATCAGCACCCAAATATCCTACCTTGCCCCCGCCATGCCAACCGGGCCTTGGATGGTGGTCAGTTTATCGATACTTTTCATTCTCTCTCTACTGTTTGCCCCGCAAAAAGGGTTATTAAAACGCTACTTTGACTACCAAAATCTGCGCCAAAAGGTGGCTGAAGAGAATATTTTACGCACTCTCTATAAACTGCTAGAGCGTAAAGACTTCAAAGACAAACCGTTTACCTTAGCCGATATCCAATCGTTTCGTAACATGCCCAGTCACTGCTTACAAAACACCTTAAAATTGCTCGAAAAAAAGGGATTCGCACAACGTACAATCCAAGGGTTTACTCTGACCCCAGAAGGCTTTGAAAAAGCGACCCAACTCACCCGCCGTCACCGATTATGGGAGAGTTATCTCAATGAACAAGCCGATCTATCGCCCGAACAGGTGCACCAACACGCAGAGCGTATCGAGCACATATTAACCGAAGCGCAAGAAATGCAACTACAACAAGAGCTGAGTAATAGCCTGCACGACCCGCATGGCAATCAAATACCCCGTAAAGCCGAACCAACATCTGTAGAGAGGGGGGGGGAGAAAATTTGAGCAACGATATTTGGATTTTAGCCACCGCCTCACTGGTCGCCGCTGCGTGTGCTTTAGTGGGTGTGTTTCTGATTTTACGCCGTCAAGCCTTAATGGGCGATGCCATTAGCCATTCGGTACTGTTGGGTCTCGTACTCGCCTACCTCATCACCGACAGTCGCGCCCTGCCGATTATGCTCGGTGGCGCGGTCATTATTGGCCTGCTCACCGCTTGGCTCAGTGACACATTAAGCCGTATCGGAAAAGTTCAAAGTGACGCCAGTATCGGCATTGTCTTTACCTTCTTTTTTGCCATCGGAGTGATTTTAGTCTCACTCTACGCGGGGCAGATTGATTTAGACCAAGAGTGTGTACTCTATGGCGAAATCGCATTTATTCCATTCGATACGCTGCACATAGGGGGGGGAGAAAATTTAGAGGACGGTTTTGAAATCGGCCCGAGAGCCTTCTGGGCGATTGCCGTGGTGTTTGTGATTGTATTAATCAGCATTATCATCACCTTTAACCGCTTACAAACGGTGGCGTTTCATCCAAATTTAGCCCTTTCACTGGGCGTTAACATCGTCTTTTGGCACTACTTCTTAATGACCTTAGTCTCCATGACCACCGTCGCCTCCTTTGATGCCGTTGGGGCAATCTTAGTGGTCGCCCTACTGGTCATCCCCGCCAGCAGCGCTTACCTTATCGCCAAATCACTCAAAACCATGCTGTGGTTAGCCGTTGGCTACTCTCAAGCATCGGTTGCCATTGGCTACACCGTTGCGTATCAATTAGACAGCTCCATTTCCGCCTCTATTGCAGTGAGTTCGGGTGTGTTGTTGTTTTTAACTGTCGCATCACTTCAAGTTCAAAAGCAGCGTAAAAGAGCCGCAAATAACGTATAATTTTGACCTTTCAAAAGGTGCTTTTATGAATCGAACACAATTCTCTTTACTCGGCTACGGCTTAATATTTGTCATCTCCTTTACCGACATTCTAATGGACTTAAAAGGGATGGGGCAGCTCAACACTCATATTATGATTGAAATATTTATGAGTTTCATTGCACTCATTGCCTTTACCGTTTTACTGACTTGGGACAGACGACAAAAACAACATCTGCGCAGAGTCAAACAGAGTTTAAAAACCACTCGAAATAAGCTCAATCAATCTCAGCAACAAGTTAAAAAACTGATGGGAGAGCTCTCTCAGATTATTCAAACCCAGTTTCAAACATGGCAATTTACGCAGAGTGAAAAAGAGGTCGCCTTATTACTGCTTAAAGGCTTAACGCTCGAAGAGATTGCGAAAGTGAGAGAGACCAAAGAGAAAACTGTTCGACAACACGCCTCTAACCTATACAAAAAAGCCGGCCTATCTGGCCGGCATGAGTTAGTCGCGTATTTCTTTGAAGATCTTTTAATTAGTTAAACGTATCTGCAAATAGGTTTCCTGACCAGTTAAACATATCCCAGTAGTTACTGGTGGTCGGATATTGTGATTTTGGGTACCCTGCATTAGCAACCAACTGCATCTGCTGTGTCGTTGGGTTATATTCATAAACCGCCGACAGCCATGAAGCCGCAGTACGAGAGACAGGGCTATAACAGGCCGAATTGGTTTTGGGTGCTGGATCGGGTGCTAAATTATTTAAAATACGCAACACCGCATCGGCACAAACCTTTGCTTCTGAGTTTCCAATATGCCCCGCCTTGGGTTGTCCTGTCCCTTGCGAATCACCAATGATATGAATATTAGAATCCAGCGTAGACTCATAGCTTAAAGGGTTAACCGGTGCCCAGTTTCCAACAACCAATCCAGTATCAAACAGAAGTTGCGCCGCTTTTTGGTTGGGAATTACGTTCAACACTTTTGGCGTCAACGTTACGGGTGTTCCGTTCTCATCAAAGTCCACCTGCTTAGTATCTGAATTAACCGTGAGCACCGTGCTGTTTGGACGATAATCAATACCGTAACCTGCAAACTGTGCATGAAACATCGCCGCTTCAACGGTAATATCAGGATTCTCATCCAATACAATGACACGAGAGCTGGCAAAACCTTTTACATTCTTTAGGTAGTCCGCCACCACACAAGCACGCTCATAAGGTCCTGGAGGACAACGGTATGGAGCACTTGGAATGCTCATCACAAAATCTTCACCGTCCACCATTGTCTCTATTTGCGACTTTAACTGGTCAATGCCTGCTCCACCTTGCCAAGCATGAGGCACCTTATTGGAATCAAGCCCTGCAATGGGAATAAAGTCTATTCCTGGTGCTAAGATCAACTTATCATAAGCGATTGTAGCCCCCCCACTTAAAAGCACGGTTTTATTCACTTTATCAATACTCAAAACACGGTCATTAATAACGTTCACACCGTATTTATTTTGGTGTGTGGCATAGGTAAACTGTAAACTGCTCGTGGTTTTTTGACCATTTAACACTAAATTACTTAAGATTGGCGAATGGTAAATGGCATTCGGTTCAACTAAGGTCACATCGACACTCAGTCCTCCCCACCTTTTTAGATATTTTACGGCGGTTGCGCCGGCAAAACCACCTCCCACTACCACTACTTTAGGATTGGTGTTTGCCAGTGCCGAAGCCATAGGCGCGATCATAGCAAAAGAGCCTAAACCAAGCGCTTTTAATAAGGTTCTTCTTGATAAATGTGTATTCATTTTCTTCTTCCCTCAACCCTTACTGCGTCAAAAAATAGTAAGAGATTGCGTTAATTTCAGACGGTGTATAGCCAATGGTTTGTGCGCCCATAATATGCGCTGTGCTGTACTCATACATCTCTCTAGCAATGTCATCACTGCCCACCAAACGATCCCAACTATTTACCGAGTAACCATTTGTACCGTGGCACTGTGCACACTGAGAAGCCAACAATCTTCCTGAATTTGGGGTGTACTGCGCAACCGGAACATACACTTCAACCCGATAATTATCGTCATCATCATCGTCATTATCATCACTGCCAAGGCCATCAATACACCCTGTTAAGGCCATAAACATCAGGAGCATAAATAATGCTCTGTACTTTAAAAAAGACATTTTCTACTTCCCCATTTAAAAATAAAACTTCTCCTTACATCATACAAAACAAATCAACCCTTGACACGAGGACAAACGCCCTGAACTGTGAAAAAACAGCAATAAAGTCAAGACAGGGCATTTGTCCTGACCCATTAAGTACGCAATAAAATCAGCAACTTAAGAGTATCTACTGCTACTCTATTTTTCTTTAGCCCTACAATAAAAATATCCGCTACAATACGGTTTTCTTTTTAACCATATTAACCTTTTGGAGCACCTTAAACACCATGTTCTATTTTTCACCCCCCACCCTAAAAACCTTACTCCTATCATTATTACTCTGGAGCACACTGACGTCCCTCGCTTTCTCTCAAGAGGACACCACGTCTCATGAAAATCACGCACACAGTGACATCGAACTTGGATTATCCATTGGCTATGCACGTTTAGAGGAGGAGAAAATAGACGGAACCAGTCTGCATGTTCATATTATGAAGCGCCTTTCAGACCATGGTATTCAACAGTATTTTTCGATTGGTGCCGGCGTAGAGAGCATCTTAGCCTCTGAAAATCATTTTGGCGCAATGCTGTCCATTGCGGCGCATCCATCAGAGAGTCTTACTATCACCCTCTCTCAAGGAATTGAGTGGGCAAACCATGAAGGGAGTTGGGAGTCGAGTAACGCCACACACATTGAAGCGAGCTACCTTTTTGAAGCAGAGCACTTTCATTATGGCCCAGTACTAGGCTACTCTAAAGCCGAAGAGAAACAGCACTACAAAGTGGGCATTCACTTTGGTATACCGCTTTAAAGCGCTACGATTAGAAACCTTTGCACGAGAGGGGTGCGCATCCCTCTCGTGCAAAGGTCTCATAGATAAATATTTCGTCTATGTCCAATTTTCACAATCACAATAATAATTTCTTTTTCGTGGATTTCACCAATCAGCCTATAATCACCAACTCGCCACCGCCAATACTCACCTAAACTTCCTTTTAAAGGTTCACCTATTTCCTTAGGGTTTAGAGAAGGAATTAACCTTTCTTCTATAAATTTTTGAATTCTTTTTCGAGGTACAGAATCAAGTTTTTTTAAATTTTTAGCAACCTGCTCTTCATATTTAACCTCCCAAGTCATTCCCAAACATCCTTATGACTCAATAAAGTACTTTCACCTGATTTAATCCTGATAATAACCTCATCGGCAAGAAAAGCATCCTCAAGGTCTTCTAAATGCCTCAAAATCGCTTCTCTGGCATAATAAGTCTTTGTTCGCCCTGTTTTTTTAGCCAGGTTATTAAGGCGTACTTCAATCTCTTCTGGCAATCTAATCGCTAACATTTTAAGTTGCTCTCCTATTTTTGATATACACGTATATCATACGCTCAAAGCACGCTATTAAGTCAATGTTTTTTAGTACGCTAGGAGGCTGCCCGAGAACTAAAAACCGACTGCAAACCCCATAAACATCATAAGCTGATTTTTTCAAAGTCGTTAAATAGCCGTGCTATTCGCCTCTTTTGATAAACCCAGCTTATAACGTTTCTGTAATTTTCGTTACGATTCTAGTTCTCAGACAGCCTCCTAGGAGGCTGTCCGAGAACTAAAACAAACGATCTAACGTCACAAACTCAAAGGGATAGGCGTGACGTTCATCTTTTGGATGAAGCGCTCGCGCCGTCTCTTTCCAGTCATGCACCGTCCAGTCTGGGAAAAACGTATCGCCTGACATCTCCGCATCAATCAGTGTTAAGTACAAGCGATCGGCTTTTGGTAACATCTGTTGATAAAGTTCCCCCCCGCCCATAATAATCACCTCCTCTTCACTCGCATACTGCTCCAGTGCTTGGTCAATCGACTGAAACACCTCTACATTCGGAATAACCAAGTTGACATTACGGCTGATCACAATATTCGGGCGATTCGGCAGTGGACGAGAACCAATCGATTCAAAGGTTTTACGCCCCATAATGACTGGCTTACCTGTGGTTTTGGACTTAAAAAACTTTAAATCATCGGGCAGATGCCACGGCATATCGCCTTCAAACCCAATCACTCGATCTTTTGCCATCGCCGCAATCATGGCAACTTTCATACCGACACCTGCGCTTTAATGTGTGGGTGCGATTGATAGCCTTCGATTTCAAAGTCCTCAAACTGATAATCAAAAATACTCTCTGGTTTGCGCTTTATCACCAGTTTGGGCAATGGGTACGGCTCACGAGTCAGTTGTAACTTAGCTTGCTCAATGGTGTTGTTATAGAGATGCACATCGCCCCCCGTCCAGATAAATTCACCCACCTCTAAATCGGTCTGTTGTGCGATCATGTGAACCAATAACGCATAACTGGCGATATTGAATGGCACACCCAAAAAGGTGTCCGCACTGCGCTGGTAAAGTTGGCAAGAGAGCTTGCCATTTGCTACGTAAAACTGAAAGAAAGCGTGACAGGTCGCCAGCGCCATTCTGCCCTGTTTTACATTCGCTTGCGGGCTAATCGACTCATCGGGCAAGTCCGCAGGGTTCCAAGCCGAAACAATCATACGGCGACTGTTTGGGTTGTTTTTTAAGGTCTCAATCACTTCTGCAATCTGGTTAATCGTCTCGCCACTCGGTGTCTCCCAAGCCGTCCACTGCTTACCATACAACGGGCCAAGCTCACCCGACTCCGTTGCCCACGCATCCCAAATACGTACTTTATTCTCTTTAAGGGTCTGGATATTGGTATCGCCACTTAAAATCCACAACAACTCATGAATAATCGAACGCAGGTGCAATTTTTTAGTGGTCACTAGCGGAAAGCCCTGCTGTAGATCAAAGCGCATTTGATAACCAAAGACTGAACGAGTGCCTGTCCCAGTACGATCGCCCTTATCCGTTCCGTGTTCTAAAATATGACTTAATAACTCTAAATACTGTTTCATACGCTACACCGTCGCTCTCTTTTCTCTATTTTGCTGTTTCGCACCCCAAATCATCACACCCAGTCCAATGATAATCATCGGCGTGGAGAGCAGTTGCCCCATAGTGAACCAGTCCCACAGCAGATAACCAATCTGTGCATCGGGCATACGCCAGAACTCGACAATAAAGCGGAAGGTTCCGTACCCCACTAAAAACAGCCCTGCCACACTGCCAGGCGGTCTCGGTTTACGGGCATAAATCATCAGAATAATAAACAGCACCACACCCTCTAATAACGCCTCAAGCAACTGCGTTGGGTACTTGTGCACCACCGTTTGCAACGCAGGGTCATACACCGCCATGCCCAGTGGCGAGTCGGTGACTTTACCCCACAGCTCGCCATTAATAAAGTTACCAATCCGCCCCGTCAACAGTCCAATCGGAATTAACGGTGCCACAAAATCAGCGACTTGAAACAAGCTCTGTTTGGTTTTTCGAGCAAACAAAAACATCGCCAAGGTCACGCCCAACAGCCCACCATGAAACGACATCCCACCTTGCCAAACTTTAAAGACCAGCAACGGGCTTTCTACATACGCCGCCAAGTCATAAAACAAGATGTAACCTAATCGCCCGCCCAAAATCACGCCCATCGCCACATAAAACAGCAAGTCACTCACCATCTCAGCGTTCCAAGGCGCAATCTTTTTAGCGCGAATATTACCGTACAACCAGCCCCCTAAAAAGGCGAGCAAGTACATCACACCATACCAATGAATTTGAACCGGACCCATGGCTAACGCCACAGGGTCAATGCTTGGGTATTCCCACATAATGTCTCTTTTATCTTTCAATCAAAAATGGCTAGAATCATAACAAAAAAACCACCTGAAAAGGTGGTTTTCAATTCTCAAAAATACTAACTTTACAGTCAATTCAATCATTCGTGTCGAGCAAACTCAAATGATTGAAGCCTATCCAGGAAAAATGGTTTAAATGTTAAAATGTATTTTAAACGCAATACCTTAAAAAAGAGGTTTTTAAGAGGAAGGAGTCGGGCGATATTTAGCCTGTAACCCATTTAGAAAATTACGCAAAATTTGATCTTTGCATTCACGATAGTGTTTATGACCGGGTTTACGGAAGAACGCACTTAATTCATGGTTGCTTAAGGTGAAGTCGGCCAGTTTTAGAATCTCTAATACGTCATCGGCCTTCAGGTTTAAAGCGATTTTTAATTTCATAAAAATAATATTATGCGTTAGCTTTTTCTCAGGCTCGGTTTGTGCCCCTTCCTTTTTACCACGCTTCTCATTAATAAAACCATTTAAAAATATCGCAAGTTCAGGGTCATTAAGCGTTTCAAGTTCCGGGTCATCCTCTTTTTTTAACCAAGCGCTAAGCTGTTGTCTTGTTACCTCATGATCCGCTAACTGAAATACAGCAATCATCTGTGAATCATCTAAATCAAAGGTATAGCGGATGCGGCGTAAAATGTCGTTATTTGTCATAAATAGGTCCTAGTATCGGCAAGTAAAATTATAAGGCACTGAGGGCGGTAATCGACTCTTCAGACATATTGAATTTTACATTTTGGCTACGATTTCTGGTTTTAAATTTAAAACCACAATGAATGGCTGCTGCAATAAACGTACCGTGTAAAATTGCACCGCAGTCTTTTTCCGCTAAGGTCTTTAAGCCAAAACTACTGTGTTTGTGATTGATACTTTTACTTTTATCAATCTGCTCAAGCCATTTACAGACCTTATCAAACTCGTCAGATTTTTCGAGGAGTTGTTGTTGGGCTTGCTTAATTGCTTCCTTATACTCAGTACTGCTTAAGTGGTCACTTTCTTCGGCTAAACCGAGTCCAGTATCAGTCAGTTTAGGCAACTTATTGATGGCTTTTTGTATATCAGACAAAGGCGGCGGTGGGGGTGATTCTGCTGTGGTTTCTTCGAGTTCTGCTACGGGTTCATTTAGTTCTGATGTTTCTGACATAGGGAGTGTTTCCATTATTAAATTTAATAGACTGTTTGTTAGCGGTAAGGTTACCATCTTAAAGATGTAATGGTTTTCTAAATTATACCCAAAACACTTGAAAATACTGTTTATACCCAGTCTACTTGGAAATGCGGGAATTTTGAGTTTCACCCTAAAGGGTATAAAGACTGAATTCTCAAGGCAAGGCGCAGTTTGCAGTGAATGGCTAGCCT
>JALSJT010000189.1 GCA_026989175.1 Thiomicrorhabdus sp.
TTTTTGAGGGCTCTTTCAATCAGCTCTGTTAAGCCTTTTTCTTGTCCCCAGCCTAATGACTTTTCAACATACTCCGCTAATACTTTGGGGATTAATCGACGTTCTGAGCTTAATTGACTCCATAGGTGTTCCAGCTCGGAGCGCTCTTTAATTAATGCCAGCTTTCCTGACAAGAGTTCCGTCTCTAGTTCGGCTTGTTCTGCCTTATTAATCGCACGCGTTTTTTTCAGTTTAGGGAAAATCTCACTCAGAGCATTCCAGTCTTGCAGTTTGCGTAAGATATGTGCCAACTCAATTAACACGGTGGCATTTTCAGGCGCTTGTTCGTATAAGGCTTCTAAAATCGCACGGGCTTGTTCTGGTTCAGACTCCGCTAACAGTCTTGCCTCAACCAATCCAATGGTTAACGACTCATCAATATACTGCTCTCGAGCTTGCGTAAGGTAACGATCTCGGCGTTTATAGGCTTGTTGATTGTGCGCCATCTTTGCCGCACTTAAGTAGTGAACTAACCCCTCTTCACTCTGTTTTGCACTTTTAATCAGCTCTTTTTCGGCCTTACGCCAATCGCCATACTCCAGCGCGACCATGCCCTTTGCTAATGCCGTTTCTGCTTTTTTGTACTGGGTTAAACGTCGATTTTTACGCCAAAATTTAGGGGCGTTCCAGAGGTTGGAAACGAGGCGAATGGTAAAATAAATAACCACAAACAGCACCACTAAGCTCACCAGTAAAAAACTCACACTGGTCTCAATCACCCAATCGCCCCATACCATAGAGACCAAACCATTATCGTAAATGAGTAGCGTCGCTAAGCTGGTTCCCACTAAAAAAACCAGCGCTAATGTTAATATTAAGCCCATTTTAACTCCTGTTTAATCACCTGTTTTTGCAAGCCAACCACGAATGGACAGCGGTTGACGCACTTCAAATTGATGAGATGCAAAAGGGCTTAACAACGTTTTAAACTCTGCCGACGCTTGAGGAAACGTTTGATCTATATAGGTCTGTAAATCCTGTACCGCTTGTTGCAATTGTGTATTCGATTGTGACATCAACGCCCAATCAATTCGATCCACCAGTAACAGCGCACGTTGTATCAATACGTCTTGTAAAATAAGCGATTCCACTTGGGTAATTTCAGCCTCTGAATCACGCTTTTTAATACTCACCATGCCACTTAAGGTCTGTTTAAGCTGTTCAATAGCGGAATCAAAGGTTACGTTTGGTGCGGTTTCAGCATCGTTTGAAATTTTCTCCCCCCCTTGTTGCTGAGCGTCGGAAGTCGCTGCAATATGAATAGATTGAATCGCCTGCTTTATTGCATCGGTACTTAATGGGTTTTGTTTTTGGCTTTGGTAACGCTCTAAATAAGCCAAATCCTGCCCGATTAAACTCGCCAATTGAATAATGTTTGGCAACTGACTCACCGCAACCGCTTGTTGCAATGCGGTTAATTGAGTACGGGTTTCGGCGATATTACCGCGTAACAACCACTGCGTATTAACCTCAATCACCCAGCTTTGAAACTGCTCTAATGACAGTTTTTCGGTCGATTTATGTTCAGCCTCTTGAGTAGAGAGTGCTTGTTGTTCCGATTTAAAAGCAAACAACTCCGCTAACTTATTCCCCACTTGGGCAAGTTGAGTTTGCAGTTTTGTCTCGATTTCCGCCAGTGCCTTTTCGGTTTCAGGTGTTGGTTGCAACGCTTGCTTGGTGGTTTCGGCTAACTCAGAGGCACCCGATAAAACCTGCTGCGTTTGCGTAATCGCCTGTTCGCCTAATACACTTAACTGCTGTTGCAGTTGGCTAAGTTGCTGTTGTGTCGCCTGTTGAATTTTATCAATATCCGCTTGGGTCACAACGGGCTGATGTTCTGGTAACGCCAAACTTTGATCGACATTACTTTGCACCGACTGGTTTACCTTGGCTTGAAGCTCCGCCTCTACTTTCGCCAATACTCGCTGTTCCGTCTCTTTTAATTGACGGTCAACACGTGCTTCTAGCGCTTGCTGTGCTTGATTTAATTGCACCACTTTCGCTTGCAAATCATTAATGTGCTGCACCTGCCAATCTAAATCTTTACGAGTCAACAGAACCGCTGCGATAATGGCTCCAAAAATAATCAGCCAAATCAAAACCCATTTAAAACGTGCGAAAAAAGAGGGCGATGTGGACGCAGGTTTCTGCTTATTCTCCATCGTTTTTTTCGCCGTCTTTTTAGACGCTATCTTTTTATCACTGGTTTTTATATCCGCCTCTTTTTCCTTCGAAGAGACCTTATCGACGGGGGGCTCAACCGTTTTTTGCGCGTTATCCAGCGTCGTCTCGGTGGTTTTTTTAGTTTGATCTTTTGACATCATTATTACCTAAGTTAAGATTTTGCTGCGAACAGCCTATCAATAATACCTGCATCACTCTGTTCAGCAACCACACGAATAGATCCCGTCCACCCTTGTGCTTGTAACTGCTGTTGAATACGCACACTGAAGACAATGGTTTCGGTTAAAAACGCCCACTTTGCGCTATTCAATGCCGAATACCCCGAATCCAGTTGAGTCAGATGGCCCAGCAAAAAAGTAAAACTTTCCAGACTCGTCAACAATAGAACGGGGCGATGTGACTCTACAAATCGTTGCCAATTTTTTACACAAAAAGGCGCAGGTACTCGACGATAAACTTCGAGCAACTGCACCTTCGCACCACGCGCTTGCAAGGTCTCTTCCAACAACGTTCGACCGCCTTGCCCCTTCACTATCACAATCGACTGCTGCTGTATCGATTGCATAACAGGGTGCGCTAACAAGCTTTCACTGTCAAAGTCCGTTTGCGACAGTACCGTTAAAGGGAGTTGGTGCGCCAACCCATACTGTTGCGTGGCACGACCAATAGCATAGAATTCAATCGGTTTTTGAGTAGTTTTTGAGGTCGTTAAATACGCTTGATAGTCCGCACGCTTTAAAAACCCTTTTACCGCATTGGCACTGATAAAAATGATTTTATCAACGCCTTGGGATAAGTCAAATATCGTATTTTGTGCAGAACACCATTGAATCTCAATCGTGGGGCAGGCAATCACTTGCCCATTATGCAACTCAACTTGCTGAGTTAGCGCCTCTGCTTGATGCGCAGGGCGCGTGTTCAGTAGTGTTAATCGTGGTTGATTCAATCGACGTTAGCCCTTATGAAGATCCGACGCATACACCTCATCTAAAATGGCTTTCGCCCCTTGGTCTAACAACTTCTCGGCCAATGCAATGCCGAGTGCTTTTGCGTCTGACTTATTGCCTTTAATCTCTGCGGTTAAAATTTCAGTACCGTCCAGCGAACCGACCAAGCCACGAATGAAAATTTGATCGCCTTCCAACTCGGCAAAGACACCAATTGGAACTTGACAACCGCCTTCTAGGCGATGATTCATGGCACGTTCGGCAATGGCCCTAATTTCAGAGTCTTCGTGATTTAATACGCGAATAATCTCTAAGGTCTCGGTATCTTTTGAAAAGTACTCTATGCCTAACGTGCCTTGCGTGACCGCTGGTAAACAGACGTCGGGCGAAATTTCATGGCGAATACGATCGTCGAGTCCCAAACGCTGTAAGCCAGAGGTTGCCAACACAATCGCGTCGTACTCACCCGCATCTAATTTTCCTAAACGTGTGCCGACATTACCGCGTAAATCACGCACATCCAAATCGGGACGAACCGCCATCAGTTGTGCTTTGCGGCGTAAACTAGAGGTACCTAAAATGGCGCCTTGTGGTAAATCATCAAACGTCGCGTAGTTGTTTGAAACAAACGCATCGGTTGGCGAGTGGCGTTCTAACAGTGCACCCAGTGCAAACCCTTCAGGCAGTTCCATCGGTACATCTTTCATGGAGTGAATGGCAATGTCGGCGTCGCCATCCATCATGCGATCTTCTAACTCTTTGGTAAACAGTCCTTTACCGCCAATTTTTGCCAACGGCACATCTAAAATTTTATCGCCCTTGGTGGACATCGGCAGCAAGATGATTTCAAGTTCTGGGTAGATTTTTTCAAGTTCGGCTTTCACAAATTCGGCTTGCCACAGTGCGAGTGGACTTTTACGGGTTGCGATTCTTAATGTTTTTTTCATGTTGGTTTCCAAGTTAGGTTTCTGCTCAACTTTATGAGCCAGAAGTTCGTATTTTTAGATGATGACCTCATTTTACTTAAAATTACCCCAACGTTTTCGTTAAAATAGCCACTATGAATGCTTTATTTTCCCCCCCCCTATTTGCTTTGCTCTTTTTCAGTGTCTTTACATGGAGCCACGCTGTGGCACAATCAAACACACCACCCGCACAACACAGCCAGTTTAAAGAGGTCAATAACTTACAAGCCTTAGGCGCTCTATCCACCCAAAAACAACTGCCGATCCTCTTAATGTTTGGCGCGGAGTCGTGCGAATACTGTAAGTTACTGGTTTCTGACGTATTGGAACCAATGGCATTAAGTGGCTTATACGATGGCAAAGTGGTTATCATGCGCCATGTTGGCATTGATGAACCCGAGCCTATTCCTGATTGGAATGGCAAACCCATTCAAAAATCAAAATGGGCATACCAAATCAATGCCGACCTCACGCCAACGGTTCTCTTTGTAGACGCAACCGGCAAAGAGATCGCCCCTAGAATTATTGGCATTTCCGAAATTACGCTGTACACGGGGTTAATTCATCAACGTTTAAACACCGCTTACCAAAACATGGGGCTAACGAAAAAGATCCCCGCGACCCCTGAATTGTTATATCTACAAAAATAGTCACAATACCTAATCCAATTATTCAATATTCGAGAACCAAATGAGCAACCAACACAACCAACAAAAACTCTCTAGCGCACGCTTTAGTGAATCCACCGATGCCTTTGTCGAAGCCTTTACCGCCTCCATTCAATTTGATCAGCGTATGTACCGCCAAGATATTGAAGGCTCCATTGCCCACGCCAAAATGTTAACCAAAGTGGGCATTTTAAACGAGGGTGAACTCAGAGACATTCTTGATGGCTTGCAACAAGTTCAAAAAGAGATTGAAGCGGGCGAGTTTAACTGGTCGATTCAACAAGAAGATATTCACATGAATATCGAAGCTCGATTGACCCACTTAATTGGCTTAACCGGAAAAAAACTACACACAGGGCGTTCCAGAAATGACCAAGTCGCCACCGATATTCGCCTCTATATTCGAGATGAAATTGATGTGATTTTATCCGAACTCAACCGCCTACAAGCAGGGTTAATTCAACTGGCAGAACGCGAAGCGGATACCATTATGCCCGGCTTCACCCACTTGCAAACCGCACAACCTGTTACCTTTGGTCACCATATGCTGGCGTGGTTTGAGATGATTAAACGCGATGTCGAACGCCTGCAAGATTGCCGTAAACGCGTCAACACTCTGCCATTAGGTTCCGCCGCACTGGCTGGCACCACCTACCCAATTGACCGTGAGTTTACCGCCACCTTGCTGGGCTTTGAACGCATTACTGAAAACTCGCTTGATGGCGTTTCCGATCGCGATTTTGCCATTGAATTTACCGCCTTTGCCGCCACTTTAATGATGCACCTTTCTCGTTTCTCAGAAGAGTTAGTGTTATGGGCTTCGGCGCAGTTTCAATTTATTGATCTCCCCGATCGTTTTTGTACTGGCTCGTCCATCATGCCACAAAAGAAAAACCCCGATGTTCCTGAACTGGTTCGTGGCAAAACAGGACGGGTTTACGGTCATTTAATGAGCTTATTAACGCTGATGAAGTCACAACCTCTGGCGTACAACAAAGACAATCAAGAAGACAAAGAGCCACTGTTTGATACCGTCGATACCGTGCGCGGCAGCTTACGCGCCTTTGCCGACATGATTCCAGCCATTATCGTGCAACGAGACGTTACCCTTGAAGCTGCCAAACGCGGATTCTCAACCGCCACCGATTTAGCCGATTATCTCGTGGGCAAAGGATTAGCGTTCCGTGACTCACACGAAGTGGTTGGCTTAGCCGTGGCACACGGAATTCAAACAGGGCAAGACCTCTCTGAAATGTCACTCGAAACATTACAACAATTTTGCGACAAAATTACCGAAGACGTTTTTGAAGTACTCACACTAGAAGGTTCCGTTGCCGCACGCGACCATTTAGGCGGCACTGCACCCAACCAAGTAAGAGCAGCGGTGGCGCGTGCTAAAGTGTATCTGAAGCAATTCTAAAATTTTCTCCCCCCCCCTCTAAGAGGCTGTCCGAAAACTAAAAACCGACTGCAAACCCCATAAACATCATAATCTGAATTTATCAAAGTCGTTAAATAGCCGTGCTATTCGCCTCTTTTGATAAACCCAGCTTATAACGTTTCTGTGATTTTCGTTATGGTTCTAGTTCTCGGACAGCCTCCTAGTATTCTGTATAAACAGAACAGAATGTAATTTGAAGGGGGGGGGAAATTATATTGATACCCATAATAATAAGCATATCCTCAAAAAACGCTAGAAAGCGACCGTAACAACAAACACTTATCAATACAATAAAAACTTGCCAATAAATAAATAAATGGCTATAATTTATAGCAACAATACCCCTCCCGCTACCCATAAGAACAGCGCCCTGCGAGGGGTTTCTTGTTTTTGGAGAAATAAAAATGTCTAAAATCTCTTATCAAAAGCCCCATTTAACTTATGTCGAGCAAAAAGAAAAACTTATTAAACAAGGCATGATTTTTGATATCAATGATAAACAAATAGAACACTACCTAGCCCACTTTAACTATTACCGCTTAACTGGCTATTGGCATGAATACCGTCAAGCCAATAATAACTTTACAGCCAATACTCACTTTTCAAAAATCATCCAACTATACAAATTTGATAAGATCCTAAGACTACTGCTACTAGATGCCATTGAACAAATAGAAGTCTCTGTTAGAACAAAGCTTGCCTATCATCTTGGAGAGTCTTATGGTTCGCACGCTTTATTAAATGCCAATCACTTTAGTAATCCAATAATCTACAAACGTACGCTTAAAAAACTAAAAGAAGAGGTGTCTCGAAGCCAAGAGGTATTCATTCATCATCTACTAAATAAATATCAAGAACCACTGCCCGCCATTTGGGCATCAGTAGAAATGATGTCACTAGGACAGCTTTCAAACTGGTACGGCAACATTAAATTACGTAAAGATGCCCTAAACATCTCTCAGCAATTCAAATTGGACAGCACTACACTTAAAACTTTTTTGCATCACCTTACCGTATTAAGAAATCATTGCGCGCATCATGCAAGAGTTTGGAATAAAGTTTTTACAGTAACAATCAAAAAACCAAAAAATAAACCTAGTCAAATTACAACTGCATTTCAGGTTGACGACTACCAACATAGAAAAATCTATAACACCTTAGTCATGATGGCTTGGATGCTTAATATTATTCAACCTGACCATGATTGGACGCATCGACTAAAAAACTTACTCATCGAATACCCAGAAATCAATACCAGCCACATGGGATTTCCGCCAGACTGGAAAAGCTATACTATTTGGCAGACATAAAACACCATTACAACCACAACTTAAATAATCCTGAAATTTTCTCCCCCCCCCTCTAATATTCTGTATAAATATGACAAAATGTAATTTTAGGGGGGGGGAATAAAATCATATTGATACCCAAACGACTAATTTATGCGGGAGTAAAAAATGAGCCAACAAGCAACAGACCTAAGAGGTTACATTCCGCCTAATTTACCGTTAACACAAACGCTAGAAACCAGAGCTGTTTTAAAAAAAGCCATCTCAGCCAATGTCGCACTCGCAAGGCTTAATGGGGCAACCGCCCTTATTCCAAACCAAGCGGTATTAATTAATTCACTGATATTACAAGAAGCAAAAAACTCCAGTGAAATTGAAAACATCATCACAACGCATGATGACCTTTATCGCTCAATGATTGATCAAAGCAACTTATCGCAAGCAGTAAAAGAAGTTCGTTATACCCAAACTACTTAGAAGTGCAGAAGTTTTGAGGCTGTCTGGAATTACAAGACAAGGCGCAGTTTGCAGGGAATGGCTAGCCATTCGCAATAACTGTAACGCAGTATTGTGGTTTCAGGCGGATTCAAAAAACTGCACTTCCAAGTAGTTTGGGTATACTTATGGCAAAGCGTTACGCAAAGGCTTTGAACTCGTTACCCACAATAAACTGCTTTTAACCAAAGACATTATTCAAATTCAATCCATTTTAGAAAAAAACGATGCCGGCATTCGTAAGCAAGGTGGTACCTGTTTAAAGAACGATCAAACGGGCGAGATAATTTTTACCCCCCCCCAGTTTGAAGAAGACATTCGTAATGCGCTTGCCAATTTAGAACAATACATTAACGATGCCGCATTAGAGGATGTCGATCCACTCATTAAAATGGCGATTATTCATCATCAATTTGAAACCATCCACCCATTTTATGATGGCAATGGTCGAACAGGCCGAATTGTTAATATTCTCTACCTAGTCCTTAGCGAATTACTTGACCTGCCCATTCTTTACCTCAGTCGTTATACCCAGACTACTTGGAAATTCAGGAATTTTGAGTCTGACTGAAATCGCAAGACAAGGCGCAGTTTGCAGAGAATGGCTAGCCATTCACAATAACTGTAACGAAGTATTGTGACTTCAGACGGATTCAAAAAACTGTATTTCCAAGTAGTCTGGGTATATATCACCAAACATAAGGCAGACTACTACCGCCTGTTACAAAGCGTTAGAACCGACAATACTTGGGAAGAATGGATACTGTTTATGCTCAACGGCATTGAACAAACCGCGAATCAGACGATTCAGCTTATTCATCAAATAAATGAACTCATGCAGCAAGCAGCCAATGACATTCAAACTTTTTCAACGAAACTTTATTCAAAAGACTTACTAGAAACCCTGTTTGTGCATCCTTATACCAAAATTGAATTTATTGAAAAACGATTAAACATCACCAGACAAACCGCCTCAAAACATCTAAAACAATTAGAGTCACTTGGCATACTGCACAGCACAAAACTTGGTAACAGCAAATATTTTATTAACCACCGATTTTATGACCTCTTAAGTCACTCATGATTTTAGACTTCCTTTATTTTGAATATAAACGGTTAAATGAGACCTTTGCACGATCACTCCAAAATCCCGCCAAATTTGATTTTCGGCGTTTTTTTTGAAGTTAATCTCGCATTTCGGTCCTTTTAAGCTGAATATTTCAGCAACTTGTTACTTTTTGTCGGTGTTTTCCATATTTTGGACACACCAACCCCTAATATCACATACAGCATTTTTGA
>JALSJT010000190.1 GCA_026989175.1 Thiomicrorhabdus sp.
CCTGGGCGTAAGCCGGTAAATTGAATCTCAATATCGCCATGTCCTTCGGCATCCATGACTTCTAAACCAGATAAGTGAATGACCTTAGCCGCTAAGTCAGCAATTTTAACAGGTTCTCCCATATCTAGGACAAAAACATCCCCCCCCACGCCCATTGAGCCTGCTTGAATCACTAGAGAAGCCGCTTCTGGAATGGTCATAAAGTAGCGGGTAATCTCTTTATGGGTCACGGTTACGGGGCCACCTTGGGCAATTTGCCTTTTAAACAGTGGAATAACCGAACCTGAAGAGCCTAATACATTACCAAAGCGCACCATCACAAAACAGGTTTGAGGGTGTTTTTCTTGTAAGGCTTGCAATGCCATCTCTGCCAACCGTTTGCTCGCCCCCATAATATTGGTTGGTCGAACCGCTTTATCGGTTGAGATCAGAACAAAGTTTTTAACGTGATATTCTGCGGCAACGCGTGCCAATATATGTGTCCCAAAACTGTTATTGGCGATTCCCTCTTGAATATTGTGTTCAACCATAGGTACATGTTTATAAGCGGCCGCATGATAGATGGTCTCAACGCCGTAAAGGGACATTATTTTTTGCAGTTTTTTCTCATTTTGAACGGAGCCAAGTATCGCCAGAATTTCAACGTTTATCTCTAAAGCATTTGCAAGCTTGAGTAGCTCATGCTCGATGCTGTAAATGGCAAATTCACTTAGCTCAAATAAAATAAGTTTATTCGGTTTAAGTTTAATCACTTGCCGACACAACTCCGAACCAATCGAACCGCCCGCACCCGTAACCATCACCACTTTACTTGAGATACACGCCTCTAATAAATCAACCTGCGGCGGCACCGTATCCCGACCTAATAGATCTTCAATATTAAGCTCTCGAATATCTGAAAAAGAAACTTTCCCCCCCACGATCTCATCAATGGCCGGTAGGGTTGAGACTTTAACGGGGTACTTTTCAGCCCAATTAATGATATTTTTTCGCTCTAATGCAGAAAGCGAGGGAATGGCTAATAACAACTCCGTAACGCCATAATCCTCAATTAAGTTATCCAACGCACTTCTAGGATAGATACGAACAGAGGCTATTTCGCTCTTTTTTAAGTTCTTATCATCATCAATAAAGGCGACCACATTGGTATTTGGGATTTTTGAAAACGCCCCCAATAACTGCTGACCTGACGAACCCGCGCCAAAAATAACTACTTGCTTAACAGGCGTACCACTACAGTCGCTATAGCCCGTTAAAAACCAACGCGCAATAATTCGAGTCCCCGAAATATACAACAACGCCAATAACCACGTAATCACAATCGCCGTTCTTGGGTAGCTTAAGTCCAGCATGTAAATGGCGGCCATCCATAACAAAATCGTTAAAGAAACTGAGAGAAAAACGGTAATGGCAAAACGATGCCCAATATAACGCACCACGGCTCGATAAAGGCCTTGTCGAATAAAAACGGGAAGGGCTAACAAAGGCAACAATACAATTGCGACCCAATAAGACTCTAACGAAAAACGGAGTTCACCTAACCGAACAGAGATGGCCAAAGAGGCAATTAAGAGTAAGCCAAGTATATCCACAAGAGCAGAAATGGTTCGTTTTTTCCAGCGTGGTAACTCCAGTAGATGAGAGAGATTAAACACTTATTTTTTGCTCCATTGTACTTTGTAAATTCACTACTTTATCCGCTATTGTCCGTTTAAATTCATCCGACACTCGAAACCAGTCTAAAACATCCACTCGAAAAGGAAGCTCTGAGTATTCAAATTCGTCTTTTAATTGATAATATTGTGATAAAGGCAACATGGCATTTGCCTTAATAATTAAGTCTAAATCAGAATGCACTCTGGCGGAACCATCTACGCGTGAACCGAAGGCCAAAATGGTAGGAAGCGGCGATTTCGCAAAAACGTGATTCAACACCGCAATAACTTGTTGATACTCCCGCTCGGACAACACCATGTTTACGGTTTCTCTTTCAAAATAAATAACAACGCTGCCGCACTCGGTAGAAAGCATTTAGCAACATCAAACACTTCCAGTGCCGTTTTTGCATCATAGGTATGAGAAGTTTCATTTCTAGCGCGATGAAATACCATCCAGTCATCAACAGATGCAATCAGCAAATATTCTGCGGATAATCTAAAAAGCGCACGGCGAGATAAACCATCCACCGAAGACTTTCCTAAATTTTCCGCAAGCCAGCGTTTCATGAATTTCCAGCATAACTCATACGTAAATTCGAAATTTTGAATAACACCCGCTTGCAACGTTCGTTCTAAAGCAACATTATTGCCTATCGCATATTTTTTATACACAGACAAACCTTCTTCTAAAGAGTCAATTGCCTTTTGTAATGATGAAAAATCTAACATAAATTGGATTCAACTTAGTTTTACTATGAGACCTTTGCACGAGAAGGATACACGGATAAAAAAGGCTAAAATATGCCTAATTTTTGTTGAAAATCTTGCGAATACCTAGGTATTCCCTGCGATTTCCGCCTCAATTAGTCAAATTTTATCTCTTTTTTCTCTCGCGTCCCTCTCGTGCAAAGGTCTCTATTCGTTGCTTTTCTCGCACTAAAAGTCCTTTATACAAGAAGATACACGGATGCTCTGCAAGCTCTAATGCGAACAATCTATCACGTTTCACCACTTTTAAACTGCTTAATGTGATGCATTCTTTCATGAAGAACGGTTACAATTCCAACCTCTCCATTTTCCAAATACTTCCAGTAAACAAAGTGCTTTTTATACTTAACATAAAACCCCATCCACATCAAACTCTGCTGGAACGGGGTAAGACAATACTTGCTTGCTTACAATTTTTTCAAAAGTCTCAAATAAGCCATTAATATAAACCTCAGCCTGATGTTGACCCCACCTATGCAACGTATATTGAAAAATCTCATCTATCCTAAATGATGCCGAACGTTCTATTCTAAACATCTTGATGCCTATTTATTCCGCTCAAAAATATCTTGTGCGCTTAACTCTGAATAAAAAGATTCTGGCCTAGAAAAAGCTAGTGTTAACTCAGATTTAAGCCTTTCAAAAGTAGCCCGCTCAAACTGCTCTTTATCGTTTCGAATAAGACTACGGACATATTCACTCATATTTTCATAAGTACCACTCTCAACATTCGCTGAAACAAAGTCACTCAACTCGCCACTCAGCCTAACCGTCATTGTCATTTGAGACATCATTTACTCCTAAATTAAAACTATTGTTCGTATTCATATTAACCAATATACACTACAGTTTCAAATGAAATAGTCACGATTCTCGTTCTCGGACAAGCCCCTAATGCGAAACCCCATCTCGTTTCACCACTTTTACAAACGTCATCCACAAAATATAAAAATCAAACCTGAAACTCTGTTTCTTTAAATATTCAGCATCCAAGTCCACTTTTTGAGGAATCGGCAGTTCGTCTCGACCGTTAATTTGTGCCCAGCCTGTTAACCCTGGTAATACCTTATCAACCCCTTTCTCTATTCTTAAGGCGATTAAATCTTCTTGATTGAACAGTGCTGGGCGCGGCCCCACAAAACTCATGTCCCCTTTTAAAATACACCATAACTGAGGAAGTTCATCCAAACTCGATTTTCTTAAAAAGCCACCAATTGGCGTTAATAGGCTATTTGGGTCCTTCAGTAAATGCGTAGCAACCGCTGGTGTATCTACTTTCATGCTTCTAAACTTAGGCATTTTAAAAATTCGATTGTCCTTTCCTACTCGATCAGACCAATATAACGCAGGGCCTTTTGAGGTTAAACGAACCAATATCGCAACGATCACGATAGGAATCAATAAAAAAATAGCCGCAAACACGGCTAATATAAAATCAAAAACTCTTTTCATCTCTTCCTCTTAAAAAAACACCTAAAAGACAACTCTAGACCCACTCATTCTCGGCTTCTTTGTTATTCTGACCAATCGAAAGTGAAATACCAAACCCTTTTAAGACTTGCAATACCTTACCAATTTGAGCCTTCTCATTACCGTGTTCAATGGTCATTAACGTTTGTTTTGCCACGCCACATAACGCACTCGCTTGCTCAATGGTTAAGCCACTTTGTGTACGACGTGCACGAATCATTTTTCCAATGCATATAACATCAACTTGATCTAAACACTTTGGTTCATCAACGGGTTTTACTATTTTTGCCACCCTATACCCCAAAAACAATTAATACTACCTCTGTAGGATTATATTGGAGTTAAAACAAGAAGCAAATATAAATCCTAATTAAGTAGGATCTTACCCCCCCCCTAAAAAACCTTACGCTCCTACTTCTGGTTAACGATTTTACGAAACTGTTCATCCATTGTAACAACAGGCTTCCACTCCAATAGCGTTTGTGCTTTAGAACTATCCACCTGTAACGAGCCAAATAAACGATCGCAATTTTCTGAGTATTTTTTGTGCTAATATTCTTCAGCATAAAAAATGCGGTTAATGACTCTCTGTTTTTTGGATTATGTGCGACTTGCCCAATAGTATGGTTTACGACTGTTATGCATTACAGCAACAATATAGACCGCATTACCATTTTTGCGATAAATGACTGAAAAAGGGAATTAAGAAAGCAAATACCTTTTAAAGCCTTTTTGAAATAGAGGCCAAGTATCTGGAAGCTCAATAATTGCTTTATATGCCGATTCAAGCTCACTTAAAAAATTTTCGCCTAACCCTTCAGCTTGAGATTGGTACCAAAGATATGAGGCACGAACTTCAAGTGCGACATCTGGATGAAACTTTAACTCCAACAATTTAATTTCTCACTGAATTTTTAATACTTTCCCAAGACACCGTTTCTACAACACCTGAAGTTATTTCAGTATATCTCTTTTCTGATAAATCAGCCCAAGCACTATCCACACCGGAATCAGAAGTTGTTTCCAAAGAAGATATTAAGCAATGCGCGAGCAACGCCTTATCATTTGAGTTTAATTTTTTTGTAGTTTCAATCGCTTGTCTAATATTCATATTTCACCAATCATTTTAATATCATGCTAAGAGCATTGTCCGAGAAGACTATTAGGACTCCTCCCTAAAAAAACCTTACGCTCCTACTTCTGGTTAACGATTTTACGTAACTGTTCATCCATTGTAACAACTGGCCTCCAGCCCAATAGCGTTTTTGCTTTAGAACTGTCTACCTGTAACGAGCCAAATAAACGATTTGCAACCTCTCCTTTGCCAATTAATTTTGCAGCAAAGGTCATTAAACTAACAGGAACAGGTATTAACCAAGCTTTTTTATTAAATGCCTTTGCCACCTTTCGTAATAACTGAGTGGTTGAGACATCCTCTCCATCTGAAATTAAAAACACCTGATTTGCTGCCTTAGGAGATTTTTCACTGTCAGCACATAACGCGATAAAATCCACCAAATTATCTAAAGCGACTAAAGAACGTTTATTGTGAACGGCTCCGAAAGGGAGGGGAATTCCTTTGTTAACCCACTTAATTAAAGAGCCAAAATTTCCTGGTGCATTAAAGCCATAAACGAGTGGTGGACGAATTATCACCACCTCCATTTCTGTTTTTTTAGCTAATTTTAATAGTTCTATTTCAGCTTCACACTTAGATATTGCATAATATTCCTGCGGATTTGGCTTGTCTGTTTCTAGAAATGGTTGTTTATTGTTATTACCATTTACACCAATAGAACTAATAAAAATAAAACGGCTTACCCCTTCATTTAATGCTATTTTCGCTAAGGTTAAAGAGGCATCTCTATTTATTTTTCTAAACCCTTCTAATGGATCAGAAGCTGTATTATTCATAACATGCGCTAACGCTGCCGTATGTACGACAACATCTGTTTCTTTTAAAGCACTCTTTAGCTCATCCAAAGACGCACTTGATGATAACGTTGCTAAATCAGGGATAACAACCTGCTCAATGGCAGATGGAAGTTGTGACGACTTATTACGAACCACTGCTTTTAGCTGAACATTTTGGGCGGATAAATGTGTAATAAGAGAATTTCCAACAAATCCCGTTGCACCTGTTACTAATATTCTCATCAAAACAGCCCGCCAATCAACATAACCAATAATGCCATGGCATCCCTTGGTCGACGTCTTAATTGCCAAAAATGCTTAATTAATGTCAATCTATCTAAAGAAAATTCAGACTGAGAGGCTGGATAAATTAAATTAAATATTTTCTCTACTTCCATATGGTACCACTTCTCTTTTACCATCTTCAATCTAGTAAAATAAGCTTTAATACCAGAATTAAAACCTACCTGATTAGATGCGTGTTGCCTATAGCGCATTAAAGGCTGGCTATCAATATACCAATTCTTTCCTTGAGAGCGACAGAACGCATAAATCATCCAGTCATGTAATGAAACCTGATTAATCCTATCCCAATTTTCAATTAAAAAACATTTGAACTCCAATAAGGCTTCACGCTTAAAGACATAAGTACATCCGGGTCCAGCGGCTTCAAAAAAATAATCGAACTGTTTTTGTGGATAAGATTTTTTTACCAAGCGCTCTCTGCCATCCTCCCAAAAGGCGATTACATCACTTGAGTAAACCTCTACAGCTTCTGATTTCATTACTTTAATAGCATGAGTAAGTTTATCTTCTAACCAAATATCATCTTGGTCTGCAAAAGAAATATAATCATAATTAGAAAAATCAACATCACGAATTAAACGAAAAAAATTCTTTGCAGCCCCTCCAAAACGTTCTCCATACTCTAAAACCGTTACGCTTGAGCTTTCACCCTCAAGTTTTTTACACCACTCATAAGTATGGTCTGAGGATAAATCCACGCTAATAAAAAGATGAACACACACATCTTTTTGAAAAAAAATAGACTCTATTTGTTCTTCAATCCATTGCTTACCGTTATAGGCCGCCAATAAAACGGCAACACTAGGATACAAACTCGCAGACAAATTAAACTCCTAATCTCTGCCGCTGATAACTACCATCCTGAACATGCTTGCACCATTCCTGATTCTCTAAATACCACAACACCGTTTTCTGAATCCCTGTCTCAAACGTCTCCTGCGGTCTCCAGTCCAGTTCTTGTTGCATCTTACTGGCATCAATCGCATAGCGCATGTCGTGCCCTGGACGATCGGCTACAAAGGTAATTTGCTCTTTATATGAACGGCTTTTGGGGCGTAGTTTGTCTAAAATTTCACAGATGGTTTCGACCACTTCGATGTTCTGTTTTTCGTTGTGCCCTCCAATGTTGTAGGTCTCGCCGACTTTGCCTTCGGTTGCGACTTTAATGAGGGCGCGGGCATGGTCTTCTACATAGAGCCAGTCTCTGATTTGATTGCCTTTGCCATAGATTGGTAGTTCTTTGCCATCTAAGGCATTCAGAATAACTAATGGAATAAGCTTTTCTGGAAAATGATAGGGGCCGTAGTTATTGGAGCAGTTGGTGATGACAATCGGTAGGCCGTAGGTTTTGTACCATGCTCTGACTAAATGGTCGCTGCCTGCTTTTGAGGCGGAGTAAGGCGAGCTGGGTGCATAGGCGGTGGTTTCGGTAAACAGGGGGAGGTTTTCTTTTTCGGCTTCGTTTACGTCTTCTGGGTGTGGTAGATCGCCGTATACTTCGTCGGTTGAGATGTGGTGAAAACGGAAGTTTGTTTTTTTGGTGTCGTCTAGCTGGTTCCAATAGGCTCGGGTTTGTTCTAGGAGCGTGTAGGTTCCGACGATATTGGTGTGGATAAACTCACCGGGGCCGTCAATGGAGCGATCGACATGAGATTCGGCGGCTAAGTGCATGACGATATCGGGTTGGTGCTGTTGCAGTACGCGTTTTACGTTTTCGGCATCACAGATATCGACTTGCTCAAACTGGTAGCGTTCGTTTGTATCAATCTCTTTTAACGACTCGAGATTACCGGCGTAGGTGAGTTTGTCTAGGTTAATGACGTTGTGCGGGGTGTTTTGAATAAGCTCTCGAATCACGGCGGAGCCGATAAAGCCTGCACCTCCGGTTACAATAATGGTTTTTGCTGTCACGATTTTTCTTCCTGAAGGGTTTGAATACACGGTGTTAAAGAGTCTTTCCAGTAGGGTATCTCTAGTTGAAAGTGTTGTTTAATTTTTGCTTTGTTGAGCAGGCTGTAATAGGGTCTTTGTGCGGCGGTTGGGTATTCGCTGCTCTCTATGGGCTTAATGGCACAGCTGATTTGGCTTTGGGTAAAGATTTGCTGGGCAAAGTCGTACCAACTGCATACGCCTTCGTTGGAGTAGTGGTAGATTTGTCCGTTGTTTTCGGTGTGTTCTATGCGGTTTGATTGAATTATGTCTAGGATCGCTTTGGCGAGATCCCCAGCGTAGGTGGGCGAGCCAATTTGGTCAAAGATAATGCCTAATTGGTCTCTCTCTTGCCCAAGTCTGAGCATGGTTTTGACAAAGTTGTTGCCAAATTCGGAGTAGACCCAACTGGTTCGAATAATGATGCCATTGGGTGCAATCTCTTGAAACGCGCGTTCGCCGTCTAATTTGGTTTTGCCGTAGACACTTTGTGGATCAACAGGATCACTTTCAATGTAGGGGGTAAAGTGTTGACCGTTAAAAACGTAATCGGTACTGATGTGAATCAGGGTGATGTTTTTCTGTTTGGCGATCTCTGCGAGTTGTTTTACGGCAAGGTGGTTTATTTGATCGGCGAATTCGGGTTCGGATTCGGCTTGGTCTACGGCGGTGTAGGCGGCGCAGTGGATGATAATATCAAACGTCTGTGCTGCAAAAAACTGGGCAATCGACTGTGCATTGCAGAGATCCAGTTCGTCTCTGTCAATAAAGTGAAAGGTGAATTCTGGGTATTGGGTGCTTAGGCGCTGGATGGATAAGCCTAACTGTCCATTTGCACCGGTGACGAGAATGGTCTTATTCATAGTAGTTGGTGTCGTAGTCAAAACCGCTGTTTAGCGTGGATAATTTGGGTTGCTTTTGGTCTTTTGCGGAGAGCAATAGCTGTTCGTTTGGCAGTTGCCAGTTGATGTTTAAATCGGCATCATCGTAAGCCAAGCCGGCGTCACACTCTGGGGCGTAGTAGTTGTCGACCTTGTAGGCAAAGATAGCGGTGTTACTCAAGACGACAAAGGCGTGGGCAAATCCTCTTGGGATAAACAGTTGCTGTTTGTTGTCGGCACTGAGTTCTACGGCAACGTGTTTGCCAAAGGTTGGACTGCCTTGGCGAATGTCTACCGCAACATCTAATACGCGCCCTTCGATGACTCGAACCAGTTTACTCTGTGCGTAAGGGGGCTTTTGAAAGTGCAGCCC
>JALSJT010000191.1 GCA_026989175.1 Thiomicrorhabdus sp.
GGTCAATGTGTTTGATGTCACGAGAGTCAACCACAAAGCGTTTGGCGGCAAGTAGGGCGGCTGGGCCGGCAAACTGGTCGGGGTTCCACCAAAAAGAGGGGCAACTGGTTGAGCAACAACCGCAGAGTATGCATTCGTAGCCGCCATCTAATTTGGCACGCTCTTCAGGCGTTTGTAGGTGCTCTTTTTCAAGATCCAGCGGTAGGGTTTCTAAGTAAGGTTTTACCGCTTTGTACTGCTTATAAAACAGGGTCATGTCGATAATTAAGTCTTTAATAATCGGCAGGCCGGGCAGGGGTCTTAGCGTGATGGTTTGCCCAAGATCAGACAGCGAGGTGACACAGCTTAAACAGTTTTTACCGTTCACATTCATACCGTCAGAACCACAGACCCCCTCTTGACAGGAGGAGCGATAAGCCAAACTCGGATCTTGTTCACGCAAGAGATGCAGTGCATCCAGCAACATGCTGTCTGGAAACAGTAAGGAATCGTCTAGCTCAAATGTTTGTTCGTAGGGTTCTTTATCGGTTTCGGGATTGTAGCGACTGATAATAAATTTCATTTTATAACCTTGTTTTCTTAGTACACACGAGGCTTTGGTTCAATGGACGCGTGATGTTTTGGGCTCAAGTTTACGGGCTTAAAGGTAAGTCGATGGTTCTCTTGAAAATATAGGGTGTGTTTTAACCAGTTGTCATCGTCTCGTTCGGTGTAGTCCACTCGGCTGTGTGCGCCACGGCTTTCGGTTCGAGCCAGTGCAGAGACCACGGTGGCGTACCCGATGGCGACAAGGTTTTCGAGCTCATAAGCACCAAGACGGTCTAGGTTAAAGACATTGCCAAAGTCAGAAATACAAACGCTTTCAAGTCGTTTTTGAATCACTTCTAGCTCTTCCAACGCTTTTCGCATGGTCGGTTCGTCTCTAAAAACCCCACAACCGCGTTCCATCACCAGTTGTAAGTCTTTTTTAATCAGGGCAATAGAGTCGGTTTTTTGCTCGTCTTTTTTAAGCCAGCGATTTAAACGGTTGACCACTGGCGTTAAGTTTAAGGTCACATTGTGTTCCGCGGGTGAAGCCTTCAGCGCTTCATCAATGGTTAAGGCGGCTTTACGACCAAAGACCACAATATCCAATAACGAATTCCCCCCCAGTCGGTTCGCGCCGTGTACTGAAACACAGGCACACTCACCAATGGCGTACAGTCCTTTTACCGGTTGTTGCACCCCGTTTTCATCGGGGCTAACCACTTGTCCTGCAATATTGGTTGGAATACCGCCCATCATGTAGTGACAGGTTGGGTAGACGTGAATCGGCTCTTTCACTGGGTCAATGCCGAGGAAGGTTTGACTAATTTCACGAATCCCCGGCAGTCTTTCAGTAATAATTTCATCGGGAAGATGGCTGATATCGAGCAAAACATAATCTTTATCTGGGCCACAACCACGGCCCTCATTGACTTCGATTGCGATGGCACGGGCGACCACGTCTCGTGAGGCTAAATCTTTCACGCGTGGGGCGTATTTTTCCATAAATGGCTCGCCCAATGAGTTGCGTAATTTCCCGCCTTCGCCACGCACCGCTTCTGAAATGAGCATCCCTTTGCCAGACACGCCCGTGGGGTGAAATTGCCAAAACTCCATGTCTTGCAGCGGGTAGCCGGCACGTAAGACCATGCCTAGCCCATCGCCGGTATTAATGGTGGCATTGGTGTTATTGCGAAACACTTGGCCAGCGCCACCAGTGGCTAATAATATATGAGGGCTTTTTAGTATTCTGTATTCACCATCATGAATGTTCATGACCAATACGCCATTAATCTCGCCGTCTTGGTTTTTAAGCAGGTCAACCGCGTAGTACTCATCGTAAAAGGTAGTGCCTAACCGTAGGTTTTGTTGGTACAACGAGTGCAAAATGGCATGACCCGTTCTGTCCGCTGCTGCACAAGTACGGTGGGCTTGCTCTTCACCGTAGTTTTGGCTCTGTCCACCAAAGGCGCGTTGGTAAATTTTACCATTATCCAATCGGCTAAACGGCACCCCAAAGTGCTCTAACTCTCGTACAATTTCAGACGCTTCTTGGCACATAAACTCAATGGCATCTTGGTCGCCCAAGAAATCACTGCCTTTAATCGTATCGTACATATGCCACTCCCATTTATCGGGGGCAACATTTCCTAACGCTGCATTGACCCCGCCTTGTGCTGCAACGGTGTGCGATCGGGTCGGAAAAACTTTGGAGATCATGGCTGTTTTATGACCTTTTTCGGTCAACTGTAGCGAGGCACGCATACCTGCGCCACCCGCACCAATGACCAGTGCGTCAAAGGTTTCGATTGGAAAAGATTCAGTAAATTTCATAGTGTTCTACGGTTCTCGAAAAGTTAGAGGCGAAAGTGAAGTATGTTTAAGCATAGCCAAAAAGGGTAATGGCGATCATGGCACTATTAATAAGCAGTAAAATTAATAGGCTATGGTATAGCGTCAGCCAAAGATCGACTTTTTCTCTGGGGACATAGTCAATAATCATATCGCGAACCCCCACCCAAGCGTGTACCACAAGCAACAACACGGCAACGAGGGTCGCAATTTCAAATAGACCACTAAATGGCAGATTTGCTAGTTGATACGCCAACAGTTTTAAAGAGACTGAGCTAGGCAGTAGGCTAATAACGATGGCAAGGAATGGAACATAAAACAGCAGGTAAACCGCACTTAAACGTTGCCAAATATGTGCTTTTCGGCCAGAAAGGGCACAGCTTTTAATCGTAAAATTCATGAGAACCAAACCCTATAAATGATTGAAAGAGTAGCAATAAACCAAGTACCCAATAATAGATAACTTACGGTATGACTGTTAATGAGTTGATAAGCTTCTGGCTGTAAAAAGTGTTCAGCACATAAATGGCGTAAGCCACTGAGCCAATGATAGGTCAGTGCAACCCAAAAGCCTGTATGCAATAGCAAAGTAAGCCAGCAATCGGTAACGTCTGCTAAGGTAATGCTGGGCACAAATAGGATCAGATTCGCCAAGACCAAATAGGCGATTAAGCTAATAACCAACGCCAACCCTGTGACACGGTGCGCACCTGAAAGCAGGGCGTTAAGCGGAAAACGAAAGTTGGATATTTTGAGCGAGCGGGGGCGATTACCAGGATGTGAATACATAATGAACGTAGCTCTTCCTTAAATGGGTTAAATCTTTGAATAGAGCCATTCTACTGCGAATTTTTTATTGAATGGCAGAAAATTACGAAGTATTAGAGAAAGCTAATGGGTCTTGTGATTGAAAATACATTTTTTGCCGTAAGTTTACTTAGGTCGTCTTTTGCGAGAGCTGTTTAACCGCTTGAACCCAGTCGGTTGTAAGTTGCCATTTTTGTGCTTTAAACGGATGGTTAATCTGTTGTTTAATGTGCGCTTCAAATGCATCACGGCTAATTTGAGTCGCCCCTAAGCTATTTAAATGCGGTGTTTCCACTTGGGTATCAATCAGTTTAAATCCCCATGCGTTTAACTGCATCGCCAAGGCAACCAAGGCGACTTTTGAAGCGTCCGTTGTTTTGGCAAACATTGACTCACCAAAAAACATTTTACCAATCGCAATGCCATACAGCCCACCAACCAATTGATTGTCTTGCCAAACTTCCACTGAGTGCGCGTGACCCGATTGATGTAAGCTGGTGTATGCCGTCAACATGGCTGGGGTTATCCAAGTACCTGCTTGATTTTTTCTGGGTACGTTGGCACAGGCTTGCATAACACCGGTAAAATCTTGATCTAGCGTCACTGAAAAACTGGGGTATTTTGACCATTTTTGAATGGTTTTTCGTAGACTGCGTTTAATTTTTAAGTCATCAATAAACAGCACACTTCTGGGGTTAGGGCTCCACCATAAAATCGGCTCTTCGGGGTTAAACCACGGAAAAATCCCCAAACTGTAAGCGTGAAGTAACCACTCTGGGGTTAAATTGCCACCAATCGCTAATAACCCATTTGGATCGGGCAGGGCAAGATGGGTCGGTGGAAAGGTGACGGGGGCTGATTCAAGCCAAAAAGGGCTTTGATTGTGTGGGTTTTGCATAGCGGTTAATTAAATGAATCTTACAATAATGAGATTGCGTTTAATTTTAGCACCAATGGAATAATAAACCGTTAAAATAACGCTTCTTAAAAAACTCACGATTGCGCTAGCCCTATATGACTCAATTTGTTCACCTTCATGTGCACTCCGAATACTCGGTGATTGACAGTACCCTTGGTATTAAACCACTGATTAAGCTAACGCAATCGGCTGAACAACCTGCGATAGCCCTGACCGATCAAACCAACTTATTTGCATTAATTAAGTTTTACCGTGCCGCGAATAATGCTGGCATTAAGCCGATTATTGGCGCCGATGTGTTGATTGAAGACCGAGGGGGGGAAATATTTTCGGCGGTTTTGCTCTGTCAAAATAAGCAAGGCTATCTAAATCTATCGCACTTAATCTCTCAAAGCTACCTTAAAAACCAAAAATTACACCAAAATCGAATGGTGGCATTAATCAAACGTGAGTGGTTAGAAGCCAAAAACGAAGGGCTCATTGCGTTATCTGGCGGGCGATCGGGTGATATTGGTGTCGCCTTATTGGCTGAAAATAGCGAGCTAGTCGCCGCCCGTGTTACATGGTGGCAAACCCACTTTAAAGACCGCTTTTATTTAGAGCTGGTTCGAACCGGCCGAGAAAATGAAGAGGTCTATGTTCATAAAGCGGTGGAACTGGCCTTGGCGCATGATCTGCCCGTGGTCGCCACCAACGATGTACGCTTTGCCACCGCAGACGATTTTGAAGCGCATGAAATTCGCACCTGCATCAGCAGCAGTCATATTTTAATCGACCCCAATCGCCCCAAACTGTACTCCGAGCAACAGTATTTTAGAAGCTCAGAAGAGATGATTGAGCTGTTTAAAGATATTCCCGAAGCGATTGAAAATACCGTTGAGATCGCCAAACGCTGTACCTTAACCCTCACCTTAGACACCTACTTCTTACCCGACTTTCCCGTGCCAGACGGCATGACGATGGATGAGTTTTTTATTGCCGAAAGTCATAAAGGGTTAGAAGAGCGGTTGGCGTTTTTATTTGGTCACTTGCCCAAAGAAGCTATTGAAGCGAAGCGCACGGAGTATTACGATCGCATTAAATTCGAACTCGACATTATTATTCAAATGGGGTTTCCTGGGTACTTCTTAATCGTTGCCGACTTTATTCAATGGGGTAAAAACCAACAAATTCCCGTCGGGCCTGGGCGAGGGTCGGGTGCGGGGTCGTTAGTCGCCTATGCACTTAAAATTACCGACTTGGATCCCATTGAGTACGATCTACTGTTTGAGCGTTTTCTAAACCCCGAGCGTGTCTCCATGCCCGATTTTGATATCGATTTTTGCATGGATCGCCGTGACGAAGTCATTGATTATGTGGCGCAACACTATGGACGCGATCACGTATCCCAAATTGTTACCTTTGGAACCATGGCCGCCAAAGCGGTGGTGCGAGATGTTGGGCGGGTGCTCGGTTTGGGCTACGGCGTGGTCGATGGCATTGCCAAGCTGATACCCAATGAGCTGGGTATTAAGCTGGCGGGCGCGCTGGAACAAGAGGAGGAGTTGCAAGCCAAATACGACAACGATGAAGACGCTCGTCAGCTATTAGAGTACGCGCTCAAGTTGGAAGGCACCGTGCGTAACACCGGAAAACATGCGGGTGGTGTGGTTATTGGCCCCAAACCATTAGACCATTTTTGCCCACTGCTCTGCGAACCCGATGGCGCGAGCGTGATGACCCAGTTAGACAAAAATGATGTGGAAACCGCAGGGTTGGTTAAGTTCGATTTCTTAGGATTACGAACCCTCACCATCATCGACTGGGCGTTGCAATCCATTAATGAGGGAAAAAAACCAGGCGATGAAGGGTTTGTTGATATTGCCCGAATTCCGTTGGACGATCAAGCCACGCTACAGATGATTCAAACTGGAAAAACCACGGGGGTCTTTCAGCTTGAATCCAGTGGAATGCAAAGTTTGATTGTAAAGCTGCGCCCAGACTCTTTTGAAGACATCATCGCTTTGGTCGCCCTGTTTCGCCCCGGACCACTTGAGTCGGGCATGGTCGATAACTTTATTGCCCGAAAACACGGTCGAGAAAAAGTCTCCTACCCCGACGCACAATATCAACACGACAGCTTAAAAGAGACATTAGAGCCCACCTACGGGGTTATTTTGTACCAAGAGCAAGTCATGCAAATTGCCCAAATCTTAGCCGGTTACTCATTGGGCGAGGCCGATTTGCTCCGCCGTGCTATGGGTAAAAAGAAACCCGAAGAGATGGCAAAACAACGTTCTATCTTTAAAGAGGGAGCAATTAACAATAACGTCGATGGCGATCTCGCCATGAAAATATTTGATTTAGTAGAGAAGTTTGCCGGTTATGGTTTTAACAAATCCCACTCCGCCGCCTATGCACTGGTCTCTTATCAATCCGCATGGCTTAAAACGCACTATCCAGCGGAATTTATGGCGGCACAAATCTCATCGGATATGGACAATACGGATAAAGTTGTTCATATGGTGAACGAGTGCGCAGAGATGAACTTGAAGGTACTACCTCCCAATATCAATACCAGTAAAATCCGTTTTAAACCCGGTGGCAACAACACAATACATTACGGCTTAGGAGGTATTAAAGGCGCAGGCGAAGCCGCATTAGAGGGGGTGATAAACAACCGAGAAGTACAAGGTGACTATCGAGATCTCTTCGATTTTTGCTTGCGCGTGGGTAAAAAAGTCAACCGAAGAGTATTAGAAGCCTTAATACGTTCCGGTGCATTTGATAGCTTGCACACCAATCGCCAAGCGGTACTAGACAGCTCCCCAATGGCTCTAAAGCAAGCCGAACAACAACTTAAAAATGACGAAGTCGGGCAGAGCGACCTATTTGGCGAGGTGTTATCGGTTGAAGAAACGGGCAGCACGCAGTTACTAGACGTGCCGGAAATGTCAGAAAAACTACGCCTAAAAGGGGAGAAAGAGACGCTAGGGCACTATATGTCAGGGCATCCGATTGACATGTATCAACAAGAACTAAAACGACTGGTCGATACCCCGTTATCCACCTTAGTGCCCGAAAAATGGCGAAAACGCACCGTTGCAGGGTTGGTGGTAGAGCTAAGAAATAAAGTCACCCGAAATGGACAACGAATGGGCTTTGCCACCTTGGACGACAAAACCGCACGGTTAGACATCGTCATGCGTCCCGCCGTATACGAAGCCATTCGAAACGACATTAAAGTCGATACCGTGGTGCTGGTCACGGGTGAAGTGGCCGAAGATACCTTTAATGGAGGAATAAAACTCGACGCCGAACAGATCGTAACCCTCGCCGAAGCACGGGTCGAAAAATCACGCGCCATTCAGCTGACCACGACCTCCGAAGCATTCAGCCATGAAAAACTCAAAGAACTTACCAGCTTGCTACAAAGCTACCAAGCCGAAAGAGGGCTGCCCATTACCATCGAGTATCGAAATGAACAGGCAAAAGTCACCTTAAAAAGCACCCATCAACACTACTTTCCAGACGATGAACTACTGGAAACCCTCAATGCACAAGGTTGGTTACCAGAGGTGGTTTAGATAGGGTAATATTTCTCTCTTAGCGCTATAAAAGATCCAAAGGGCTCGTCACACCTTGTGCACCTTGATTCAATACATGGGTATAAATCATCGTGGTTTGCAAATCCGCATGGCCTAACAGCGACTGAATCGTCCGAATATCCGTTCCTGTTTGTAAAAGGTGCGTGGCAAAAGAGTGACGGAAGGTGTGAGCAGACACCTTTTTGGTAATCCCACACTGCTTAACCGCACGTTTAATCGCCTTATTCACCACCGATTGATCAATATGGTGTCTTCTTTCAATGCCCGTTCGAGGATCCACCGCAATACGCCGACTGGGAAACACATACTGCCAACCAATCTCCTTATCTGCATTCGGATATTTTTTTGCCAGCGCATAAGGTAAGTGAACTGAACCAAGCCCAATATTTAAATCTTGCTGATGGACTAAAATCACCTTTTTTAAGTGCAACTGCAAGGGCACAATAATATTATTCGCCAATGGCGTTACCCGATCTTTTTTTCCCTTACCATCCCGAATCGTAATCTGTTTAAAACCAAAATCAACATCCTGAACACGCAAGCGAACCGCCTCAGAAATACGTAAACCACCCGCATACAGCAACTTTACAATTAAGCCAGTTGTACCCTCTAGCAACGTTAAAATATCCGCCACCTCTTCTTTGGTTAAGACCACAGGAATCCTAGGCTCCTTACGAGAGCGACTCGCACTTACCCCTTCCAAAGGAGCGTTTAACACCTTGCTATATAAAAAAACCAACGCATTAAACGCCTGATTTTGAGTAGAAGGCGCCACATTTTTATTGACCGCTAAATGGGTTAAAAACTGCTCAACTTTTTGCTCCGCATCTAAAAAAAGCGCATCTCGACTTTGAATGTCGTGATATTTAACAAACCGCTTAACCCAGTCGCAATAGGCTTGTTCTGTACTGTAGGCGTAGCTATACCTGCGTAATAAATTGCGCATTTCCTCTAGTAATGATGTTTTTTTAATAGAATCAGGCATAATGAATAACCTCTTTTATGATTCGGAATTGTAATTGTATTCTAGCGATTGATGCGAGTAGATTTAAAAAGGTGGTTGATGACAGGTAATTCATATAATATCAATATAGAGTCAAATAAACAGGTCTTTTAGAAAAGACTGTTAATTTGACTGTGAAAGGGGTATATTGACGGATATATAGGTATAAATGCCTTATACTAAATGTTATGCATAAAGTAGCCCTTCAAATTTAATATTGACAGGCCATACGTCATAGAC
>JALSJT010000192.1 GCA_026989175.1 Thiomicrorhabdus sp.
TCTCTGCCTGCCTCGAAGCATCTGACTTAAAGCCCTTTGCTTCGGAACGGGGCGTATTCTAACCAATACAGCTTACAACGCAACCCCTAAAACACGCTTTTTTACGCTTTTTTGAATCTTTTAGGAGTTTGTGGCAAACTTGGCAAGTTACCCCAGTGTTATGCACAGAGTTATACACAAAACCTTCTAATTTAGGATTGAAACGGACTTAATCGCAGCAATCCACTGTTGCCCCTCTTGTAGGTTTAACAATCGATGCGAACGTTTTGTTATCTTAGCCAGAAGCGGCCACTCTTTATTCGCAACTTGAAGGTGAACCAATACGCCATAGTCATTTATCACTTCAATCGACTTAATGGTGACGCTCAAATGATTTAGTACCGAGCACTTTTCTGGCTTGCCCGCTAATAAACTCACATGCTGAGCAGGAACGACGATTCTAACTCGATCACCCTTTGGATTTGAAATTCTTGGCACCCATAAATACTCTTGCCCCACCTTTAAACAACTTAAACCATCCTCTTCATCATGCCGAACAACTTCTGCGCTCAGTACAGAACGTGGATTCTCTCCCTGGTAGAGCGGCGTGCCTGTTCGGTTCAGTGCGTGTTCAATGGCTTCAAAGTGTGTAATTCGACCTTGATCCATGAAGAGTACACTATCAGCCAAACGCTCAACTTCATCAGGAGAGTGCGTGACATATAATATAGGGATCGCCAACTCATCTCTTAATCGCTCTAAATAGGGCATGATTTCCCGCTTTGCATACAGGTCTAAAGAGGCCATTGGCTCATCCATCAATAAAATTTTAGGTTGAGAGAGTAACGCTCGCCCTATCGCAACACGTTGTCGCTCGCCGCCAGAAAGTGTATTTGGGCTACGTTGCAATAAAGACTCTAAGCTTAACCAAGCAACAATTTGTTTAAACGAAATATTGGTCTTCCCTTGTATTCGCCGCTTATAACGCTTCAAACCATACCAAAGATTCTCTTCAACACTTAAATGCTGAAACAAATTCGCTTCTTGAAACACGTACCCTAACTTACGCTTATGAACCGGAAACTGCTTTTTTTCATCCAACCAAATCTGCTCATTAAAAGTAAGTTGTCCTGTGACATCCCTCTCTAACCCAGCCAAGCAACGCAATAACGTGGTTTTTCCTGATCCCGAACGTCCAAAAATGGCCGTCACCCCTTTTAATGGAAATTCAAATGCCCCCGTTTCTAAACAAAAACGACCGCGTTGCAATGTTAAGCTCCCCTTAAGACTCACTCTGCATCCCCTTGCCTTGTCTTAAACTCCATTTTTCGGTTCAAGCCATACACAATGGTGAGTACCAATAAACTCATAACCAACATAATGGCTGACAAAACATGCGCTTGATCGTACTCCATTGCTTCCACATGATCGTAAACGGCAATGGAGGCGACTTGCGTTACCCCGGGAATATTGCCACCAATCATTAAGATCACACCAAACTCACCAACGGTGTGCGCAAATGCTAAGGTCGCTGCCACAAGATAGTGCCGACGAGTTAACGGTAAAATCACGCTGAAAAAACGATCAATAGGCCCTGCGCCTAACGTAGCGGCCACATCAAGCGGACGTTTTCCGAGTTGCTCAAAGCCTTGCATTAAAGGTTGAACCGCAAAGGGAAGCGAGTAAATCACGGAACCGATGACCAAACCTGTCATCGAAAAGGTTAACGGAGCAAACCCAAAAGAGGCCCATAAGTCACCGATAGGACCGCCTGGCCCAATGGTTACCAGTAAATAAAACCCTAAAACGGTTGGCGGAAGCACTAAAGGCAGCGCAACCATCGCTTCAAAAACGGCTTTTTTGGTTCCCTTTATTTGAGCCATCCATAACGCTAAAGGTGTACCAATTAGGATCAACAGCACCGTGGTATAAAAGGCGACTTGCAAGGTAATCCATAATGGCTGCAAATTTAGGCTTTCCAATGAAATTCTCCCCCTCTATCACAATCGAACATTCAGCTCTCCTTATCGATCGACGGTAAATCATACCCAAAACGTTTAATTTGCTGCTGAGCATAAAGACTTCGAAAAAAAGCCAAAAACTTCGATACGGCCACGGTCTCTCTTCCCTTAATGACCACTGACTGTTGCGCTAATAAAGGGTAAATATCTGTTGGTATCTCAAAAACCTGCCCCTTAATAGGGGTCTCTAAATTAGAGACATAGGATTTTGCCACCAAGCCGATTTGTGCATTCCCGGTCACTGTATATTGATAGGCTTTTCCGATACTTTCACCCAGTGCGATTTTTTTTTGTGCCGTCAACGCATCATACAAGCCATAATGTTTCAATACCGCTACCGATGCGACTCCATACGGAGCTGTTTTAGGGTTGGCCATTGCAAGATAGCGCAAAGCGGGATCGCTTGCACTCAATATAGATAAATCCGCAGACACCTTTTTACTATTAGGACTCCAAGCGACTAAACGTCCAACCACATAGGTAAACCGACTGCCCTTTTCAATCAAACCTTCCTGCTCAAGCAATAAAGGACGACGCGTATCTGCCGAGAAAAAAATATCATAAGGCGCACCACGTTTAATTTTGGCATACAACATTCCGCTTGCCCCATTTGAGATGTAAACAGGAATCCCCGTTTGAAGCGTAAAGGTCTTGGCTAAGCTTTTTAAGGGAATCAAAAAATTCGAAGCAACGGCAATACGTACCTCTTGCGAGGCGAAAGCATGACCACTAAATGTGAGACTACACAATAACAATAAACACCAAAACTTATAACGCATGTAACCCCAACTTATTAGGCCTATTATTAGACCTAATTATGCCGTAAAAAATATCGCTAGTTTAGCATGCCAACCATCACGATTAGTATCTAAAAAAATACGTAAATAATTCTATTGAGCACACCCTCAAAAGACAGTATGATTGAAGAATGCTAAAACAAAACATCCTCTCCTCCAAATCCTCTTTGAAGCTCACGGCCTTCATTCTTTCCAGTCTATTTTTGACGGCATGTAATCAGCAATCACCACCTGAAAACACCACGGTTTGGCCAATCATTGAGGAGTGTGACTTAAACCATCAAAGCTGTACTGCCACACAAGGCGAGCAGTCTGTTCGTTTAAAAATCAGTCCTAATCCCATTCCAATCGCGATCCCTTTAGGCGTTGAACTTGCTATTCAAAATATTCCCGCTGAGAAAGTGGAGCTTGATATCTCAGGTGCCAATATGTATATGGGCTATAACCGAGTGGCTTTGATTCCTGATGGTGATAACGGACGTTATGTTGGTGGTACCATGTTGGCTTTTTGTACCACTGAAAAAATGCAATGGAAAATTACCATTTTGATTCACCAAAAAGATGGCAAACAAATTCAGATTCCTTATCTATTAGAAACCCAAGAGACCGAAATGCATTAAGCACTTCCGCGTCTCTCTTTTAATGCGGCTTCGACCACTGGGTGAACAAACTCAGAAACATCGCCCCCTAGCACAGAGACCTCTTTGACTAAACTGGAAGAGATAAAAGCATATTGCTCTGCTGGCGTCATAAACATGGTTTCAATTTCAGGCGCTAACTTTCGGTTCATGGAAGCCAATTGAAACTCGTACTCAAAATCGGATACGGCACGCAAGCCACGCAACAGAACATTACCGCCCACTTCATGAACAAAGTCAACCAGCAAGGTATCAAAACCGCGCACCTCGACATTATCAATCCCTTGCAATACCTGTTTCGCCAATGCAATTCGCTCTTCTAACGTAAATAGCGTGTTTTTATTGCGATTGTCTGCCACGGCAATAATCAAGCGATCATAAAAACGTGCAGCACGTTTAATCAGATCCATATGCCCCGCAGTAATAGGATCAAATGTCCCTGGGTACACAGCAATAATAGACATCTTTTCTCCTAACGGGCATTAACATAATGCCAACTATTCTAACGGAGAATCCTTAAGGAAAAAACTTTAGATAAAGAAACCGCAGGAAAGAGGGAAGAGAAAAATTTTAAGCGCCTTTTAAAACGCAAAAAACCGCAATCAAGAAGATTGCGGTTTTAATAGAACCAGTAAAGCGAATAAAGCCTTACTCGTTAATGGTACGACCGTTCAAAGGCTGAACAGGGCGATTATTATCATGCATCACCGCATGTAACGCATCAATTTGTGCTTTAGATGCTGTTGTTTGTGCCTTCATCATCAACCACTGAACACCTTCTGTACACGGAGGCGTAGTTAATGAACCTTTAAAACCAAAATGTCCATTCTGTGAAGGAATAAAATCCAAGCCACTTAAGCTCACGCCTGCCACTTTTTGAACATCCGATTTAGAGGCTGGCATGTGATCCACCACTTTTTGAATAAAATCGCTTCCAGCACCTTCACTCACTAATACCGCAACAACCGCCAACTTTCCATCCTTAGAAGCATGAACAAAATGCGCTTCTAATGGATAAGACTCACCCATTAAAAGATTTTCAGAAGGCGTATGAAAGTGAACCTGTAGTAAGTTATATTGCGTTCCTTTAAAGTTAATTGAACTGCCTTCGTCAAAATTAACCTGAACCGTATGACCATTATTTAAAATGCTCATACTAGAAGTTTGATAATCAAACTGAATATCCGATTGTGCAATATCTTGTGTTGGACGAATATCAATCGGAGACTGCTCTTTTCCTGTTTTACAGGTTGCAAATTCAGACGAAAGATCACCCCAATGAATCGCAGCGGTATCTCCCGTATATCCCCAACTCACTTTATCATTCTTAACATCACTGCTGGTACACGCTACACTCGAAAGTGCTAACGCCATAACGGAAACTAGTGCAACTTTTTTCATTTGATTTTTACCCTTAAGTTTATTTTCTATGAGACCTTTGCATGAGAGGGGCGCGAGAGGAAAAAGAGATAAAATTTGGCTGATTGAGGCGGAAATTACAGGGAATACCTAGGTATTCACAAGGTTTTCAACGAAAATCAGGCGTATTTCAGCCTTTTTTATCCGTGCATCCTTTCGTGCAAAGGTCTCTTCTATAAATATGTATATTTTTCGACGAGTTGAATTCTACGGATTTTTAAAATTAAAGCGAATGAAAGGGTTAAAAAATGGCTCTAAATGGGAGATTTTAATTCACTGTTTATCTAATCTTAATTTTTGCCCCCCTTTTCTAAAAAGAACCAGAAAAAAGGGGATATTATTTAAAGCTCTCGTCTAAATAATCCAAAACGCACTTGTGCGGTACTTTTCTCTCGATAACACACCCACCCTTCCGGCAAACTCGGCCAAGGCAGCGCTTTTTCTTGCTCCAGATACAACCAAACAGGCGACTCTGTCGGTTCATTTAAAATAATCCCTTTTATAAACAACTTATCCACAGCCTTTTGCATCAACCCTTGATAAAAAGGGGGATCAACAAAAATGATTGCAAATTTTTCTCCCCCCCCCCTCTCTGGCCATGATTCTAGCCACACAAAACTATCCCCTTGAACGACCTGTGCATTACTTGCATTTAAGGTACTTAAATTCGTCTGTAACTGTTTCACCGCTGGCACGGATAGCTCTAAAAAGGTGGTTGATTTTGCACCACGAGACAGTGCCTCTAAGCCCAGTGCGCCACTGCCTGCAAACAGATCCAAACAGTGCACCCCTGCCACCTCAAATTGCAACCAATTAAACAGCGTTTCACGCACTCGGTCAGAGGTTGGGCGTAAACCTTCCGAAGATAACACGGGCAGTTTGCGACCTCGCCAGTCGCCACCGATAATACGTACCTGCCCCATTTTGGTAGTGCTGTTTTTTTTTTGTCTGTTTTTTGCCATCTACTTTCTGCCTTTTTTATCCGTGCATCCTTTTATACAAAGGTCTCTTTCTGTTACTATTTAACCAACGTCTAAGTACAAGTTGGTACGCAGCATGTCAGACTCCACCCAAAAACCATGGCACTCACAATCAGAGGACGAGATTATTCAGTCCTTAAATCCTCACGTGTCTACTGGCCTAAGCGAAGAGGAAGTTCATCAAAAACAGACGCAGTATGGGCTAAACACCCTCACGCTACAAAAACGCCATGGACCAATCGTACGATTTTTACTGCAATTCAACCAAGTACTGGTCTATATTCTACTCGTCGCCATCGCCATCAAACTCTATTTAGGCAGCTGGGTCGATGCCAGTGTTATTTTTGGTGTGGTACTTCTCAACGCCATTATTGGCTTTATTCAAGAACAGAAAGCCCTCAGTGCACTCGATGCACTCTCTAAAGCACTCATCACCGAAACCAATGTACTGCGCAACGGCGAAAAGCAACGCATTAACGCCACACAACTGGTGCCTGGCGATATTGTATTTTTGCAATCGGGCGATAAAGTACCCGCCGACATTCGCTTACTGCACAGTCGAGAGTTAAAAATTGACGAATCGGCGCTCACCGGCGAATCGGTTCCCAGTACAAAAAACGCAGGAGTTCTCACTACCAATTCACCACTCGCCGATCGTACCAATATGCTCTACTCCTCCACACTTGTCACTTACGGCACGGCGCAAGGCATTGTGGTCACGACGGGAGACCATACCCAAATTGGACAAATTTCTCAACTGATTAACAGCACAGAACTGCTCGCCACCCCCTTAACCCGTAAAATAAAAGCCTTCAGCCATATTTTACTGTTTGTTATTCTGACCCTTGCCATCATTACCTTTGGCGTTGGCTTGTGGCACGGTGAGACATGGGAGTATCTTTTTATGGCCTCCGTCGTCATTGCCGTGGCAATGATTCCAGAAGGGTTACCCGCTGTGATGACCATCACGCTTGCCATTGGGGTGGCTCGAATGGCAAAAAGCCACGCCATTATTCGTAACCTACCCGCCGTTGAAACCCTTGGTAGCACCACCATTATCTGCTCCGATAAAACGGGGACACTCACCCGTAATGAGATGACGGTACAACAACTTTGGTGCGCGGAGACCACCTATCAACTCACTGGCACAGGTTATGACCCTAAAGGCAAGGTGTTACAACAGCAGCAACCCGTTGATATTAACAACACACCCGCACTGTCCGAGCTGCTACTCGCTGGGCTACTCTGCAACGATGCACAACTAAAACAACACAAAAAACAGTGGCAGATTATTGGCGATCCTACCGAAGCTGCGCTATTAGTCTCTGCTGCCAAAGCCGGTCTAACGCCCGAAACCCAGCTGAGCCACACACCTAAAATAGACACCCTCGCATTCGAATCACAACACCAATACATGGCGACGCTACACCGTCTTAACCAGAGCGAGCAGCGCATCGCCTACATTAAAGGCTCTGTTGAAAGTATTTTACAACGCTGTGTTCACCAGCTGGATTCACACAACCAATGCATTCCCATTCAACCAGACAATATACACCGCCAGGTACAAACCATGGCGAAACAAGGATTACGAGTATTAGCATTTGCTAAAAAAACTCTGCCCGACAATACCCAGCAGATCGAACACCAAGACATTCAAACAGGGCTTGTTTTTTTAGGCTTACAAGGGATGATGGACCCCCCCAGAGAGGAAGCCATTCAGGCAATACAGGCGTGTCACTCCGCGGGTATACAGGTTAAAATGATTACTGGTGATCACGCCGAAACCGCCAAAGCCATCGCATTGCAAATGGGATTAATCCCAAAAAATAGCAAGAAGCATAGCATTGCAGAAAATACTGTCCTAAACGGCACTCAAATAGAACAACTCCAAGGCCAAGACTTAAAACAAGCCGCCCACCGTACCGCCGTATTTGCACGCGTAACCCCTGAACAAAAATTGCGCCTCGTTGAAGCCATGCAACAAAATGGCGATATTGTAGCGATGACGGGCGACGGCGTAAACGATGCCCCCGCACTCCGCCAAGCCGATATCGGGATCGCCATGGGGATGAATGGAACCGATGTCGCCAAAGAGGCCGCCGATATGGTGCTCACCGATGATAACTTTGCCACCATTAAAAAAGCCGTTGAAGAGGGGCGTGGCGTACTCGATAATCTCATTAAATTTTTAAGTTTTATCCTCGCCACCAATTTTGGTGAAGGGCTTATTATCATGGTGGCGGTTTTAATGGGCATGGTACTGCCAGTACTGCCGGTGCAAGCGCTGTGGATCAATATGACCGCTGCCGTATTTTTAGGGTTAACCCTCGCCTTTGAACCCCGAGAACCCGGCATAATGAACAAACCCCCACGCGCACCCAACACCCCTATTTTGCAAGGTCGGTTAATTTTTAGAATCTTTTTAGTGGGCGGTTTACTGTTCGCAGGTGCATTTGGACTCTTTAAATGGGCACTCTACCAAGGTGCCAGCATTGAAGAGGCACGCACTATTGCAGTAAATGTCTTTGCCGTGGGCGAAGCCTTTTATTTACTCACCTGTCGCTCGCTCAAACACTCCATGTTTAAACTCGGACTGTTCAGCAACCCATGGATATGGGGAGGAATATTTGCCATGGCCTGCGCCCAACTCAGCCTAACCTATCTGCCCATAATGAACCAACTGTTTCACACCGCACCCATTGGCTTAAACGAATGGGCACCTATTTTTGCCGTTGGTCTTGTTATTTATCTGGTCATCAGCGCCGATAAAGCGATTCGTAACCGGTTAGAAGCGCTCAAAACAGACGAAAAAAACAGTGTCTAAAAATTTTCTCCCCCCTCTATCCCCAAACTGCATTTCCAAGGAATTAGGGGATCTCTCTCACTGAGACCTTTGAACGAGAGGGGCGCGAGAGAAAAAAGAGATGAAATTTGGCTGATTGAGGCGAAAATCGCAGGGAATACCTAGGTATTCGCAAGGTTTTCAACGAAAATCAGGTGTA
>JALSJT010000193.1 GCA_026989175.1 Thiomicrorhabdus sp.
CATGCACTACACCAGCGTGCCCAACATTCTCAAAGTGCTCAACCCGCTGTTTCTGGATGATCTGCGTGAACAACTGGCGCAGGCCGGAGAGAACCCCCGCAAGCTGTTAAACCTGCGCAAGCGTATCGCCAACATCCGCGTGCTTGACCCCGCCTGCGGCTCGGGCAATTTTCTGGTGATCGCCTATATCCAGATGCGCGAGATTGAAGCAGAGATATTGCGCCGCCGCGAAGAGGCCAATCAAAAATCGTCGATCAGGCTGGAGAACTTTTATGGCATCGAGTTAAAAGACTTCGCGGTGGAAGTGGCGCGGCTCTCGCTGCTGATTGCCGAGTTCCAGTGTGATGTGCGCTTGATTGGGCAGAAGGAGGCCAAGGCGCTGGTGTTGCCACTGAAAAAGACCGGGCAGATTCATCAGGGGAATGCGTTGCGGTTGGATTGGTTTGAAGTCTGTCCGCCAACAAGGCCGGTGGAGCAGGTGCGTAGGGACTTGTTTGATGAGGTTGCTGAGCAGGCGGATATAGAGTTTGATGGGCAAGATGCGGAGACCTATATTTGTGGCAACCCACCGTACAAAGGAAGCCAAACCCAAAATGCAGAACAGAAATCTGACTTAACTTTACTTTTTGAAGGACATATTCGTTCTGCAAAACAACTTGATTATGTCTCGGGTTGGTTTTTTAAGGCTGCGCAATATGGTCAAGCTACCAATACAGTGAGCGCCTTTGTTAGCACAAATTCGATTTGCCAAGGACGTATTGTATCTATTCTTTGGCCACTCATATTTCAAACAGGTTGTGAAATTATTTTTGCTCATACCTCTTTTAAATGGGCTAATTTGGCCGCTTATAATGCAGGCGTCACTGTTGTAATCGTTGGCATCGGCCCATCAACTAAATCTCGACGTTGTTTATTTTCTGAAAATGAAAATGGAGAAACCAATATCCAGAACGTGGGAACAATCAACCCATATCTTACATCTGGAACAACAACAATCGTCGAAAAGCGAACCAAGCCTATTGGTAGCTTGGCAACAATGGATTTCGGAAATATGCCTGTTGATGGTGGCGCACTGTTACTTAGCAAAAACGCACTGGACGAAATGCACATTACACAAAAACAAAAACAACGTTACGTCAGAAATATTTTTGGATCATCTGAGTTTATTCGAGGAACAAAAAGATTTTGTTTATGGATCACTGAGCAAGAATTAAATGAAGCGCAATCTATTGGCTCTATTTTTAAACGGATAGAGCAAGTGAAATCCTTTCGTTTACAAAGTAAAGACTCGGGAACCAAGGCACTTTCTTCATTCCCCTATAGATTTAGGGAGCAAAAATTTGGCTCCACGAATACTATAATTATCCCAAGTGTAAGCTCAGAAAATCGCAGCTATTTACCTGTTGGTTTGTTAGATAGCCAATCAGTGGTAACTAATCTCGCATTTGCACTCTACGACGCCCCCCTCTGGAACATGGCACTAATCGCCTCACGCATCCACCTCGTCTGGATCGCAACCGTCTGCGGAAAAATGAAAACGGATTTCCGTTACTCCAACACCCTCGGCTGGAACACCTTCCCCGTCCCCACCCTCACCGAAAAAAACAAAACCGACTTAACCCGCTGCGCCGAAGATATCCTGCTGGCTCGTGAAGCCCACTTCCCCGCCACCATTGCCGATCTTTATGCCCCCGACAAAATGCCCGAAGATCTGCGCTGCGCCCATGAGCGCAATGATGAGGTGCTGGAGCGCATCTACATCGGTCGCCGCTTTAAAAACGATACCGAGCGGCTGGAGAAGCTGTTTGATCTCTACACCAAAATGACCTCTGAAAATAAAAAACCCGGCAAACCCAAGAAAAAGGTAGCCCAAAAATGACCGCGCATAAAGTGCCTCTCGTTCCCACGCTCCTGCGTGGGAATGCATATCAGGGTGTTATGGCTGATATGGCACTAACAAAGCCGAAAGTGGCGGGTAGCTGCGGTAGCGTCATTTGTTCGGGTAGTTTGATGTGGTTGCCATTTCTATCCATTGTTGAGTTTCAGTATGCGTTCCCACGCAGGAGCATGGGAACGAGGGATAAACAAGGAAGTACAATGCCATACCCAAGGGGCACACCATGAAAAATGACCTGATTTACCAAATGACAGCCTCTTTTGAAGGTCATGCACAAGAGACCGAAAACGGTGTTGAATACTGGCTGGCGCGTGATGTACAGCATTTGCTGGGATACACCAAATGGGACAACTTCTTGAATGTGATCTCCAAGGCGAAAACCGCTTGTGAGTTATCTGGCCATACCACTCCCGACCATTTTGCCGATGTCGGGAAAATGGTCGAATTAGGTTCAGGGAGCCAGCGAGAAATCAGCGACATCATGCTCACCCGCTATGGCTGTTATCTTATCGCGCAAAATGGCGACCCCGCCAAGCAACAGATCGCCTTTGCACAAACCTACTTTGCCATGCAAACCCGCAAGGCAGAGCTGATTGAGCAGCGCCTGCTTGAGGCTGAGCGGGTGTCAGCTCGAAAAAAGCTCACCCATACCGAGAAAGAACTCTCTGATGTTATCTATGAACAGAGCGGCGGCAATCAGAATTTTGCCTTGATCCGCAGCAAAGGTGATCAAGCACTATTTGGTAAAAACACCAAGGCGATGAAAGCGCGCTGGCAAGTGCCAAACAATCGACCATTGGCAGACTTTGCCCCCACCATTATTTTAAAGGCCAAAGATTTTGCCGCTGAAATTACCATTCACAATGCCCGTGAAAAAGAGATGAACAGAGAGCAGCAAATATCTCATGAACATGTGACCAATAATCAGGCTGTTCGGCAAACCCTGCTTGATCGCGGTATTCGCCCGGAAAGCCTCACACCTGCTGAAGATGTGAAAAAAGTTGAGCGCCGGTTGGCGTCGGCTGAAAAGAGCGCGCTTAAAAACCCTGATGGGTTGGAGGGAGAATGAGCGGGATGCATGTAGAGCCATTGATGAGCACAAAAAAGAGACGGAGCGTTAAAGATGACAGAACATAAATCCATCCCTCATGTTTCGGTTAACTACGCTCGCACCGGCCGCTCAAAAAAATCCAACGAGCTGGGTATGCGGGTGATGCAGGAGCGCGCCTATGAGAAGCGTGGCGAACAGTATCTATTGATTAAGTCACCCCCGGCCTCGGGAAAAAGCCGGGCGCTGATGTTTATCGCGCTGGATAAGCTGCATAACCAGGGGCTGAAGCAGGCGATTATCGTGGTGCCGGAAAAATCCATCGGTGCCAGTTTTAATAATGAGCCGCTGAGCCAGTTTGGATTTTGGGCGGACTGGCAGGTTGAACCAAAATGGAACCTTTGCAATGCACCGGGGGAAGATGGCGGCAAGGTCAACTCCGTAAAGGCGTTTTTAGCCAGTGATGACAAAGTGCTGGTATGTACTCACGCCACCTTGCGTTTTGCGGTGGATCGCCTTGGCGTGGCCGCCTTTGATCAGCGCCTGATCGCAGTGGATGAGTTTCATCATGTCAGTGCCAACCCGGAGAATAAGCTGGGGGCGCATCTTGGTCAGTTTCTTGCCCGCGACAGGGTGCATATTGTGGCGATGACCGGCTCCTATTTTCGCGGTGATGCGGTGGCGGTGCTGGCACCACAAGATGAAGCCAATTTCGAAACCGTTACCTACACCTATTACGAACAGCTGAACGGTTATGAGTATCTGAAAACCCTGGATATCGGTTATTACTTCTACTCGGGCGCTTACTCGGATGAAATTTTGAGTGTGTTAGACCCTAACGAAAAGACCATCATCCATATTCCCAATGTGAATTCGCGGGAAAGCAGCAAGGATAAGATCAAAGAGGTCGAGCATATTCTTGAGGAGCTGGGCAGCTGGAAAGGGATTGACCCGGAGACCGGCTTTCATCTGGTTGAGGCATCGAACGGCAAGATCATCAAAATTGCTGATCTGGTAGATGATGATGTTGCCACGCGCGATAAGGTATCCGCCGCGTTAAAGCTGCCGGAGGCCAAACATAACCGCGACCATGTGGATATCATCATCGCCCTGGGCATGGCCAAAGAGGGCTTCGACTGGATCTGGTGCGAACATGCACTGACCGTGGGTTATCGCTCCAGCCTGACCGAAATTATCCAGATCATCGGTCGCGCCACCCGTGATGCTAAAGGTAAAACCCATGCCCGCTTCACTAACCTGATTGCTGAACCCAATGCCGAGGAAGAGGCGGTGGTGGATGCGGTCAACGACACCTTAAAGGCCATTGCTGCTAGCTTGTTGATGGAGCAGGTGCTTGCGCCCAAGTTTAACTTCAGCCCTAAAAACAGTCAGAGCGGCCCGGTTGAGGGGTACGACTATGGGGAGAGTGGCTACGATCCAAAAAGCAGTAATGTCGGTTTTAATGAATCAACTGGCCAGTTTCAAATTGAGATTAAAGGGCTGGTTGAGCCAAAGAGTGACGATGCCCAACGCATTTGCCAGCAAGACCTCAACGAAGTAATTACCGCCTTTGTGCAAGATAAAACAACGCTGGAACGCGGCCTGTTTGATGAAGAGATGGTGCCTGAAGAGTTAACTCAGGTGCGTATGGCGACGATTGTGAAAGAGAAATACCCTGAGCTGGATGATGAAGATCAGGAAGCGGTTCGCCAACATGCCATTGCCGCCCTTAATCTGACACAAAAGGCCAAAGAAATCGTGAATGGCAGTGATGAACTGCTGAAGAGCGGCAACACGGCCTTGATCGATGGGGTGCGAAAATTCGCTATGGATGTGCGTGATCTGGATATCGATTTGATTGATCGCATCAATCCATTCAGTGAGGCCTATGCGGTGCTCTCTAAAGCGATGACCGAAGAGAGCCTGAAACAGGTGGCTGCGGTGATTTCTGCCAAACGCATCAATCTCACTCTTGATGAGGCACGCGAGCTAGCCAGACGTGCCTTGAAGTTTAAGCAGGAACGTAACCGACTGCCATTGATAACCTCTCAAGACCCTTGGGAAAAACGCATGGCTGAGGGTATTGCTTACTTACAGCAAAAAGCGAAGGAGGCGCAGCGTGATTGATAAATCAGATCTCGATTTATTAGGCGAGCTGGGCGTTGATGTTGCGCCCGATAAAAAGGTGGCGCGCTCGCCACGGGAAGAGCGCATCATCGCCGGATTTGAAGAGATTCAGCGTTTTGTTGAACAGCATGGCCGCCTGCCTGTGCAGGGTGAAGAGAATGATATTTTTGAGCGACTTTATGCCACGCGGCTGGATCAGATTCGCCAGCAGACAGAGTGCCGAGAACTTCTTCAAGATTTAGATCATCAAGGATTGCTGGATGACGCTTATCAGGGCGAGGCACCTGCCCTTGATGCGTTGGATGACGACGAGCTGTTAGCGCAGTTAGGTGTAGCAGAATCAAGTGAAAGGGATGTCACGCATCTTAAACATGTTAAGTCTCGAGCGGAGGTTAGAGCGGCGGAGGAGATTGCAAACCGCATACCTTGCAAAACATTCGACAGATTCAAACCCCTGTTTGAAGCGGTTCAAACAGAGATTGAAAATGGCATAAGGGAGATAAAACCATTCAAAGATTATGCAGAAATTCTGCAAGGTGATTTCTTTATTCTCTCTGGCCAGAAAGCTTATGTCGCCGAAGTGGGTGAAGAATTTCTGGGTGAACATGGTCGGCCTGATGCGCGTTTGCGCCTGATTTATGACAATGGCACTGAGAGCGATCTGCTCATGCGTTCATTACAGCGGGCGCTTAATAAAGATCCGGCGGGCAGGCGCATTACCGACAATTCACCAGGACCTCTGTTTTCTGGCGTGATGGAGGGTGAAGCGTTGGCCAGCGGCACAATCTATGTGCTGCGCAGCCAATCTGATCATCCTGTTATCGATAAAAGCCGTGATGTCATCCATAAGATTGGCGTGACCAGTGGCAGTGTCGAGAAGCGCATCGCCAACGCCAAACTTGACCCCACATTTTTAATGGCCGAGGTTGAGGTGGTGGCTGAATATACGCTTTACAACATTAGCCGCTCAAAGCTGGAAAAGCTGATCCATAAATTTTTTAATGGTGCGCGACTGGATATTGAAATTAATGATCGATTTGGGCACCCGGTTGTTCCCAGGGAGTGGTTTCTGGTGCCGCTGTTTGTGATTGATGAGGTGGTCGAAAAGATTAAGGATGGGACGATTAGCGAGTATGTATATGATATGGAGTCTGCGGCCTTGGTGTCGGATAAGCGGTGATTTTTGTATTACAGAAGGCTGAGCTGGCCGCTCAAGCCAAGATAGTAAAAATAGCAAGTAAAAAAACGACTAGCCGTATAAAAGTGACTGCTAAATAGATGAGAGAAAATATGCCAACACTTGAAATCTATATACAGCTTGATCAGCTTATTGCTGCCTGGGAGAGTGAGGTTGTTGAGTTTAAACGTGCGGGGGATGGTTTCTCCACTTCAGAGATCGGCAAATATTTTTCTGCTCTGGCCAACGAAGCCAATTTACGTGATTGTGAGCAGGCGTGGCTGGTGTTTGGAATAGACAATAAAAGCCGCAGTGTCATCGGTACGGATTACCGTGAAGACAAAGAGCGGCTCCATGGTCTTAAACATCAAATTAGTCAGGATACTTCCCCGGCTGTTACCTTTCACGAGATTTATGAATTGGCACACGAGCAAGGCCGTGTGTTGATGTTTGAAATACCCGCAGCACCGCAAGGGATGCCGGTTGCGTGGAAGGGGCATTATTACGCCCGTGCGGGTGAGAGCCTTATCCATTTAGGGCTGGATAAGCTTGATACGATTCGAGCACAGACCGGTGTTGTGGATTGGACTGTACAAGTCGTAGAGGATGCGACAATTGATCATCTCGACTCTCAGGCATTGGCTAGGGCTAAATCGGCCTTTGCCAGGAAACACGCTAATCGCTTTTCCGAAGGTGAGGTTGCAGGTTGGCCTGATGCTACATTTCTCAATCGTGCAAAGTTGACGCTTGATGGGAAAATTACCCGTGCGGCGTTGCTACTATTGGGTAAGCCTGAGGTTGCTCCTCTGTTGTCACCCCATCCTGCGCAGATGACCTGGAAACTGGAAGGGGCCGAGCGGGCTTATGAACATTTTGGCCCTCCGTTTTTACTTAATACCACCGCCCTTTATCAAAAAATTCGTAATTTTCAGATGCGCATTCTTCCAGAGGATGAGTTGCTGGCGATTGAACTGGCCAAGTATGATCAAAAGATCATCCTGGAAGCATTGCATAACTGTATTGCCCATCAGGACTACCACCGCAATGGCCGTATTATTGTCACCGAGTATCCGGATCGTTTGGTTTTAGAGAATGAAGGGTCGTTCTTTGAGGGGGTGCCAGCAGACTATATTTCAGGGCATAAAACACCGAGACGTTATCGTAATCCATTTTTAGCTCAGGCTATGGCTGAGTTGAGCATGATTGACACCATGGGTTACGGCATTCACGAAATGTATGCTGGTCAGCGACGTCGTTTTTTCCCGTTGCCGGATTATGACTTAAGCGATGCTGATGTTGTTCAAATGACGATTCACGGGAAAATTGTCGATGCGGTCTTTAGTCGGATGCTTATACAAAAAACAGATCTCTCACTTGAGGAGGTGTTGGCGCTGGATCGAGTGCAAAAGCATCTACCTGTGGATGATGAGGCGATGATTAAACATCTGCGTCGCCGCAAATTGATTGAGGGTCGCAAGCCTAATTTTTATCTATCAGCCAAAGTGGCTTCAGCTACGGATGCTAAAGCAGACTATATCCACACACGTGGTCAGGATGATGTTTTCTACACCAAGCTGGTGATGGATTATTTGAATAAATATCACTCTGCAACCCGCCAAGATATTAATAAGCTACTTTGGCGCAAGCTGAGTGATGCGCTTGATGACGAACAAAAAGAGACCAAAATCGGCAACTTGATTACCAGTATGCGCCGGACTGGAAAGATAAAAAACAGTGGCTCTCGGCGTACTCCAAATTGGGAAATTGCAGAATAAAGATGCAATATATTGCAATCATGCGAGTATAACTTATTGTATTTATAGGGATTATTTCTTTCTGCAAAGGTGTGCCAAAAGAATAAAAGATAAAATTAAATAAATGCAGAATCGATTTGGGACTGGCGGGTTGGTACAGAAAGAGTCTGATCAATTAGGCTATGCGAGAACGATTTGGCCTCTCTGAGCGTAGTGGTAATGCTGTTTCTCAAATTATTTCGGTCGCAGTGGAACAGCGCCTGATAAAGAACGATCCTAGTGCGCCGGATTCCCGCAAATATGCTCGGTATATTCCAATATGGGCCTAGGTTTATTTCATTGCTACTGTCATTGTGATTAACGGCACTCCCCAAGTTGATGATATATAAGGCCTTTCTTGTTTCGTCGCAACCGGAAGATGGTGGCCATTGATGTGGCGCTGAAGAAAAACTGCTGAATAAAAAATGTAACTCATTCGTTAATTAATAGCTCTTTTAAGGTCTTTTTTATGAAAGAAAAAATAGGTAACTAATTGGTTATTATGTTTAATAGTTGTTTTTGTGGAAGTTAAAAATTAAAGGTAACAGCTTGCGCCTAGGTGAAAGGCCGTGATTTTTCAGTTTGCTGATATGGCGCTGTTCGCGAATGACACGAACAAGCTTGTCTGTGACATCGTTTTTGGTAATAAGGTCTACCAGCCGAAAGTGGGGGGTTGTTGCGTATAACAGCCCTGAGGAGTCTTTTAAC
>JALSJT010000194.1 GCA_026989175.1 Thiomicrorhabdus sp.
ACAAAAACCACGTAGTAAATTGTCGCCGATTTTGGTCGTTTGGGTATACAACACTCTCAATATAAAGTTAACACGCATGTCAACAGACTCTCCTCAAGCCCCGCTTGATTTTTCAGCGGGTTCCGATGAATTTTCATTCGAACAATTAAATCAACTTAAGCAACGTATCGCGCAGTATGACTACGCTTACTATGTGCAAGACGAGCCACTGGTCAGTGATGCCGAGTACGACCAGTGTTATCAAACGCTGCTTCGTATTGAAAAACAGCATCCCGAGTGGATCACGGACGACTCTCCCTCTCAGCGAGTAGGGGGTCAGCCGATCGATCACTTTACGTCACTGCCACATGCCGTTCCGATGTTCTCATTAAGCAATGCCTTTACTCAAGAAGACTTAGTGGACTTTGACCGTAAAGTGCGAGAAAAGCTCCCTGAGTTATCCGCAGAATCGCCTGTTTTTTATGCCGCAGAGCCCAAAATAGATGGCTTGGCGATTAATATTCGTTATGAACATGGCAAACTCATTCAGGCCGCCACGCGAGGCGATGGGGTGGTAGGTGAAGATGTTACGCATAATGTCCGAACCATTCGCTCCGTTCCTTTGCAGTTATTGGGCGATGATTGGCCTGATGTGTTAGAGGTTCGGGGTGAAATTTTTATGTCAAAATCGACCTTTAAAGCCCTTAATGAACAGGCGGTCGTGGCAGGTGAAAAACCCTTTGCGAATCCGCGTAATGCCGCTGCGGGTACCTTAAGACAATTAGACCCAAGTATTGCGGCACAACGAAACTTAAGCCTGTTTGTATATGGTTGGGGAGAAATAAGCGAAGACAATACCTTGCCCAAACAGTACCATCAAGTGATTCAACAATTTCAACAGTGGGGATTGCCGACCAATGCCGATGCAGAAGTAGTGCAAGGTGCACAAGGGATGGCAAATTATTATGAGAGCCTGTATGCTAAGCGTGCCGCCTTACCCTATGAAATTGATGGGATTGTCTACAAAGTGGATGATATCTCGACCCATAAAATACTTGGATTTACCACAAAGTCGCCACGTTGGGCGATTGCCCGAAAGTTTCCAGCCGAAGAGGTTTGGACAACGCTGCTTGATATTGAAATTCAAGTCGGACGAACGGGGGCGTTAACCCCCGTGGCACGGCTGGAACCTGTTTTGGTGGGGGGCGTGATGGTTGCCAATGCGACCTTACATAATTTAGATGAAATACGTCGAAAAGATATTCGTATTGGCGATACTGTTGTGGTGCGTCGAGCGGGGGATGTGATTCCAGAAGTCGTTGCCCCCGTACTCTCCAAACGATCGGAAACGGTGCGCATGTTTGACATGCCTGTGGGGTGTCCTGAGTGTGATTCGGAGGTCATTAAAGAGCATGATAAAGCGGTATATCGTTGTTCGGGTGGACTGTTTTGCCCTGCACAACGAAAGCGGGCACTGCAGCACTTTGTTTCACGTAAAGCCTTGGATATTCAAGGTTTAGGCAATAAGCTGATTGACCAGCTCATTGAAAAGGGCTTGGTAAAACACCCGGATGATCTGTTTAAACTGACTCCCGAGAGGCTAGAAAAATTAGAGCGTATGGCTAAAAAATCAGCGTTAAAAACGTGCGATGCCATTCAAGCGGCGAAACAGACAACACTGCCTCGTTTTATCTACGCACTGGGTATTCCAGAAGTTGGAGAGGTCACCGCAAGGTCGTTGGCACAGCACTTTGTAACGCTTGATAAGATTCGCCACGCGAACAAAGCGGCGTTAATTGAAGTCTCTGACGTAGGAGAGATTGTCGCAGAGAATATTGTGACCTTCTTTAAACAGCCTCACAATCAAGAAGTGGTGGCAGGGTTATTGGCTCAAGGGGTGGCTTGGCCAGATCCTGAAATCGTAGAGGTTGATAGTGGTTCACCCTTTGCAGGAAAGGTTGTTGTGTTAACGGGAAGCCTGAAATCAGGTTCTCGTACCGAAGCCAAACAAAAACTGGAAGCCTTGGGCGCTAAAATAACAGGCAGTGTTTCTGCCAAAACAGATTTTGTGATTGCGGGTGATAAAGCGGGTTCAAAACGAACCAAAGCGGAAGCACTTGGGGTGACGGTATTATCAGAAGAGGAGTGGATAGCAATGATGGGAGAGAGCAATGGTTAGACCTCGTAATATTAATCGAGTTAAAAAAGAGATTGAAGCACGCGCTTGGGAGCAAGAAGAGTTTGAGAGCCGAACGCAAATTAAGCAGGCCGCACAAGCCGTAACCGACTTGGGGCAACAAATTGCGAACATGACGGACACTGAAATCAAAAAAATGCAACTGCCACAAAAATTTACCGATGCGATTTTTCTATTAAAATCCATGGATAAAGGACCTGCGCTAAAACGACAAAAGCTCTTTATTGGTAAAATGTTACGTCAAGATGAGCCTTTGATTATTGAAATTAAAGAGAAGCTTGCGATACAAGAAACCAAAATAAAACAACAAAATGCCCACTTTCACAAGCTGGAGCAGTGGCGTGATCGGATGATTGCCGAAGGCGATTCCGTATTGAATGAGTTTATAGAACGCTACCCTCAAGCGGATCGACAGTCTCTACGTCAATGGATTCGAAATGCACAAAAAGAGGCGTCACAAGATAAGCCACCTAAATCGGCTAGAGAGATGTTTAAGTATTTAAGAAGTTTAGAGTGGTAATATTTTTGTAACAAATGAATGAGCTCTGAAAGCCTTTCTAAATAAGGGTCCTAAGCGTTTATTGAGGTTATCTTATTGATTTATTAAGTTTTTTTGGGCAAATATTTGATGCGTGCTGTGCTATAGTAAAAGTTGGTTTTTTTGTATTAACCACTAAAATGATAGGGAGTATGTCTTATGAAACCCGCTTGGATTCTTATTGCAGACAGTAGTAGAGCTCGTATTTTTACCGCAGAAAACTCGGTGGCAGAACTGATTGAAATTGAAAGTTTAAGCCACTCGGAAGGGCGTTTATCCGATCAAGAGTTAACCAGTGATCAACTGGGAAGATCAAAAGAGAGTGAGGGCATGGGGGGGCATGTATATGTCGGTGAAATTGACCCCAAAGAGCAAGAGAATATTAATTTTGCCAAACGTGTGGCACAGCATTTATGCCATGAATTGAATTTGAATAAATTTGAACACCTGTTTGTTGTGGCTTCCCCCGCCTTTTTAGGAACCTTACGTCAGGCTTGCTCAAATCAGCTTAAAAAACATATTGCATTCAGTTTAAACAAGAATGTGGTGACCAAAACCCCTGAGCAAATTCGCACCTATTTGCCCGTCTCCTTAATGGGGTAACAAAGGTCTCTACAATTTAGGCTTTTTTAAGAAAAGCTGCGACCAGCACAATTTGAGTGCCATTCACTTTTCCTTCAATATGCAAAGGGTTGTCGGTTAAGTGAATGTTTTTAACCAGCGTACCGCGCTTAGCGGTAAAATTGGCGCCTTTTACCACTAAGTCTTTAATTAATGTTACGTTGTCGCCCTCTTGCAGTAATGCGCCATTACTGTCTTTGGTTGGCGTAGTATCTTCCTCCTCTTCAAATAACCCCGCTTCCGCCCATGCTCTTGTTTCATCCTCTAAGTACATAATCTCTAACAGGTCTTGTGCCCAGCCTTCTGTACGCAGGATCGTTAGTAAGCGAAATGCGATAACTTGCACCGCAGGTTCAGGGCTCCACATACAGTCATTTAAACAACGCCAGTGATTTACATCCATGTGACTGGGATTTGCGATTTGGTCTTGACAGGTTTGGCACACTAAAATAGCTTGCTCTGCGGTGCCATTAGAGGGGGTAACCTCCATAACGTTTAATGACTCTGTCGCGCCACACAATTCACACTGGTGATTGCTACGGTTTAATAAGGTTTGTTTGATGCTCATACGATGTAATCCAAAAAAATAATAAAACAGGGCAAGTGAAACCGTTACGGGTGTATGCTGAGTTGTTATAAAAAGAGACCTTTGCACGAAAGGATGCACGGATAAAAAAGGCTGAAATACGCCTGATTTTCGTTGAAAACCTTGGGAATACCTAGGTATTCCCTGCGATTTCCGCTTTAATCAGCCAAATTTCATCTCTTTTTTCTCTCGCACCCCTCGCGTGCAAAGGTCTCAAAAAAACAGACGCATATTATCGCTTTTTTTATTTTGAAATTGTTGGTTATTTTAAGGGTTCGGGGTTTTGTTTTTAGAGAGGGGGGGGTAAAATTAATCCAGTTTTTAAAGTGATCGTCTTAAAGTCTAAAGGGTGAAGTTGAAGCAATATTACGATAGTTCGGTTGATTATTTTGCGGTTTTAGGCATCCATTATGGTGCCTGTGAAAGAACGGTTAAGATGATGTATCGTAAAATGGCACGGCGTTATCACCCGGATGTGTCGACCATTCATGATGCGCAAAAAAAGTTTCAAGAAATTGCTTTTGCTTATGAAGTTTTAAAAAAACACCGTAAAACCTACTGCCTCGATTATGAACAGCGTTCTCGCCGTAAACAGGGGGCGACACACCAGGGCGCGCAAGCCAATCGTTCGGCGGCTCACAGCAAAACGAAGCAAAAAACCAAAGACTATTCTAATCAAACCTATCATGCGCATCGTCCCATTCATGGAAAAGATAGAGTCATTACCTACCCGTTAACTTTACGGTATGCCATTCGCCTATTAAAACTAGGTTGGTTTTATATTCCTGGCTTAAAGGTGAAAATGAGATTTACCCGAGCGGCTTTTGACGGCAAAACCTTTCGATTGAAAGCGAAAGGGTATAAGGGGTTGTTTGGGGGGAAAGCGGGGGATTACTTGGTACGTTTTACCATTCAATTAGACGGTATCCGTTTTCAACTAGAGGAGGGGGATATTTATGGTACGTTTAACATTCCTCAGCGATTAATTAAGGGGGGGAAAAAATTAGAGTTAGAAAGCCCCAGTGGACGACTCCATTTTACGGTACCTAAAAATTATGAGGCAAACCAGTTTATTAAAGTTAAAAACATGGGGTTGCCAGCGGATGCGGTGACTAAGTCAGGCGATTTTTATGTTCGTTTGGTCGCCTCCTAAATAAGGTAGAATATTGTTTAATAGAGCCCTTGGTATAAAAGGGGGCTTAATAGAAAGCATGAAGAATTGAAAAAAGAGTAATAAAATAAATGCCACAAGATCAAGAGCACGATGACGGCCAGCTGTTATTAGACCGAGCAAAATCCAAAGTAGAGCCACCTAAGCGTTATCAGGTCGTGTTATTAAACGATGACTACACCCCAATGGATTTTGTGGTTGATGTCTTACAGCGCTTTTTTGGATTAGATGAAGCCAAAGCGGCGGCGATTATGTTGGCGGTTCACCACGACGGAAAAGGGATTTGTGGTGTGTTTAGTCGAGAAATTGCCGAAATGAAAGTTCAGCAAGTGAATGACTTTGCTCGCAGCAATAACCACCCCTTAATGTGTCAATCGGAGGTCGTATGATGTTAAGTAATGAGCTACAGATGACCTTAAGCAATGCGTTTAGTGTTGCACATGAGTACGAACATGAATTTGTGACCTTAGAGCACCTGTTATTGGAGTTACTGGCGGTTAAAGAGGTGCAAGAAGTGATCAGTGCATGCGGTGCCGAACTGGCCGTTATTGAGGAGGGCTTAGAGAAGTTTTTAGAGTCCGGCATGATTGCCCGAAAGCCCGAAGAGCTACAGCCGACCATGAGTTTTCAACGGGTCATTGAGCGTGCTATTTACTTAGTACAATCCAATGGTTATCCAGAAGTGACCGCCGTGCATGTACTGGCGTCGCTGTATGCTGAGCAGGATTCACAAGCCGTCTATTTATTAGAGACCCACGGTGTGGAGCGTGTGGATGTACTTAGTTATCTCTCCCATGGCGTCACCGCATCGGAAGCGGCAGACTATCAACCCAATACCGACAAATTGACCGAAGAAGGGGAAGAGAAACCGACGCCTATTGAAGCCTATACCACCAACCTAAATAAAGAGGTAGAGCTTGGACGAATCGATCCGATTATTGGCCGTGACTGGGAGTTAAACCGTACCCTAGAAATTTTAAGTCGTCGCCGTAAAAACAACCCGTTGTTAGTCGGTGAACCCGGAGTAGGTAAAACAGCCGTGGCTGAAGGGTTGGCCTACCAGATCATTTATAATAATGTCCCTGAACTATTAAGTGATGCCGTGGTCTACAGTTTAGACATGGGCGCACTGTTAGCCGGCACGCGTTATCGAGGCGATTTTGAAAAACGCTTTAAAGCGCTGTTGAATGCGCTAGAAGAGGTGCCGCATGCGATTCTATTTATTGATGAAATTCACACCGTCATTGGTGCGGGTGCCGTTCAGGGCGGAGCAATGGATGCTTCCAATCTCATGAAACCGGCGCTCTCATCTGGAAAAGTTCGTTGTTTAGGGGCGACCACCTATGAAGAGTTTAGAGGGGTCTTTGAAAAAGACAGAGCCTTAGCGCGACGCTTTCAAAAAGTGGATGTAAAAGAGCCAACGATTCAAGAGAGCTTTGCAATTTTAAAAGGTTTAAAATCCAAATACGAAGCGCATCATCAAGTGAAATACACCTTGCCTGCATTAAAAGAAGCGGTGGCGTTATCGGCACGTTATTTAAACGATCGTCATCTGCCTGATAAAGCGATTGATGTGATTGATGAAGCCGGTGCCAAGCAAGCATTGGCCACCCCATCTAAACGTAAAAAACAGATTGGGGTTGCTGAAATTCAACACGTCATAGCGAGTATCGCTCGTATTCCGGTCTCACAAATTACCCAAAAAGAGCGTGACAAGCTTCAGGATTTAGCCCAGAGCATTAAACGCGTGGTATTTGGTCAAGATCATGCGGTTGACCAAGTGAGCTTAGCCATTAAACTGGCGCGCTCCGGCTTGGGTGATCCGAATAAACCAACGGGTTCATTCTTATTCGCAGGGCCAACTGGGGTCGGAAAAACCGAACTCGCGCAACAGCTCGCGAATCACTTAAATGTTGAGATGCTACGCTTTGATATGTCGGAATATATGGAGCGTCATACCGTCTCTCGTTTAATTGGTGCGCCACCCGGTTATGTCGGCTACGATCAAGGTGGACTATTAACCGAAGCCGTTTCAAAACAGCCACACGCCGTTGTGTTGTTGGATGAAATTGAAAAAGCACATCCCGATGTTTTTAATTTGTTGTTACAGGTGATGGATCACGGAACCCTGACCGACAATAACGGGCGCAAGGCAGACTTTAGAAATGTCATTTTAATCATGACCTCTAACGTGGGGGCGGAGCAGATGGCACGTTCCAGTATGGGCTTTGCAGAACAAGATCACACCATGGATTTTGATGCGGAACTTAAAAAGGTCTTTACCCCAGAATTCCGCAATCGTTTAGATGGTGTTGTGCAGTTTAATCGACTTACAGAAGCTTCGATGACCTCTGTGGTCAATAAATTTATCTATGCACTCGAAAGCACGCTAGAAGCGAAAAAGGTCACGCTAACCCTAACCGATGCCGCACGACACTGGTTAGCGAAAGCGGGCTATGATCCATTGATGGGCGCAAGACCGATGGCACGATTGATTCAAGATAAAATCAAACAACCCTTAGCCGATAAACTTTTATTTGGCGATCTACAAAAAGGTGGGGTGGTTGAGATTGATTGTGTGAAAGATGCGCTGAAATTTAAGGTGACTTCGCTTTAACGAAACCGCCCGTAGGGGCGAAATCCATTTTCGCCCTGTAAATAAACATACGGGCAGACATGGAATCTGCCCCTACGGTGGGGTTTATACCATTACCTCTAAACACAAAAAGCCCTTTAACCATTCCAGTTAAAGGGCTTTTTGTTTTAAAGGGTTTTTCTATATCCGTTGAGCTTATTTACCGCGATAGGTAATACGACCTTTGGTTAAGTCATAAGGGGTAAGTTCTACCTTTACGGCGTCGCCCGCTAAAATTCGAATGTAGTTTTTACGCATACGACCAGAGATGTGTGCCAAAATTTTGTGACCATTCTCTAGTTCTACTTTAAATAAAGTATTTGGTAATGTCTCTAGTACGATTCCGTCGAATTCAATAACGTCTTGTTTTGCCATGTGATTAAGTAAGCCCTTTAGTAAATTTGGGCGGATTGTATCAGGAATTGCAACTGAAAACCAGTAAAAAACGGTGTTTCAGATTATTTTAGATAGTTTTCTCGAATTTCTTGCAGTAGCGTCAGGTATTTATCGGGAGGTCTTATCGCTTCATGTGGCATTTTAGGGTCAAACGTCATGAGCCAGCGAAAGAGATTTTGATCGTTTTCATCTAATAACATGCGAAATAGCGCGGCTTTTTCAGTCGTAATCTCTTTTAAGTCGTCTAAGTATTTTGCAAGAAGTAGCTCACTCTCTAGGTTACCTCGCTTGGCTAAAAACAGGCTTTTTCTACGCCAGTTTTCAAGTTCGTTGCCCGTTAAGGTTAAGCAAACATCGCTCATAGGTCTTTTACCATAATGGATTTTAGCTCCTGAATAGCACGGCTGGGGGCTAGCCCTTTGGGGCAAGCGTCGGTGCAGTTTTGAATGTGACGGCAACGGAAGGTTGTGGTTGCGTTGTCGAGCGCTTTTAAACGGTCAATGTGTTTGATGTCACGAGAGTCAACCACAAAGCGTTTGGCGGCAAGTAGGGCGGCTGGGCCGGCAAACTGGTCGGGGTTCCACCAAAAAGAGGGGCAACTGGTTGAGCAACAACCGCAGAG
>JALSJT010000195.1 GCA_026989175.1 Thiomicrorhabdus sp.
CAGGGCATGAGTTACAGTGATTTAAAAGTCGTGATGGAACTGGGCAGTCCTGAGGCCGTTAAAATGGCGGTTGAGTCCGATGTGGGGGTGGCAATCGTTTCCAGAACCACTTTGGCAAAAGAGTTAAAGTTGGATACCTTAAGTGCCATTCCTTTAGATCCGCCTCTTTTAAGACCTTTTTCACATATTAAGCAAAAGCATAAGTTTCGCCATAAAGCGGTGGGCGAGTTGTTGGAGTTTGCGGTGGAATATTGTGAAGAGCGAGCGAAAGAGTTAGGGTTTCGACTGCCTGAGAAGTAAGCTGGCTTTTGAATTGTAACGGCACAAAAAAGCCGCAACTCTAGGTTAAGAGTTGCGGCTTTTTTATGGGTTAAAGGTTGTCCGAGGCAAATTGCGCTAGGCGAGATCGCTCTCCTTGTTCTAGCGTAATATGTGCGCTGTGTTCCCACGTTTTAAAGCGATCCACTACATAGGTTAAGCCTGTGGTGGTTTCGGTTAAGTAAGGGGAGTCAATTTGTCCAATATTACCTAAGCAAACGACTTTTGTTCCGGTACCTGAACGGGTAATAAGTGTTTTCATCTGCTTGGGAGTTAGATTTTGTGCCTCATCAATGATGATGAATTTATTTAAGAACGTTCGGCCACGCATAAAATTCATGGATTTAATTTTAATACGTTTGTTCAGTAACTCTTGGGTGCTTTGTGTTTCCCATTCGGTGTTATCGCCAGATGTTTGAGTGAGAACTTCTAAGTTATCCATGAGCGCCCCCATCCAAGGGGTCATTTTTTCCTCTTCTGTTCCGGGTAAAAACCCAATGTCTTCGCCTACGGGAATGGTGGCACGAGTCATGATGATCTCATTATAGAGGTTTAAATCTAAGGTTTGTTCTAATGCCGCAGCGAGCGTCAGTAAGGTTTTTCCGGTTCCAGCAACCCCAAGCAGTGAAACAAAATCAATATCAGGATCCATTAAGAAATTTAGTGCAATATTTTGTTCTGAGTTTCGAGCATTAATACCCCAGACCGAATGATTATTTTCGGTAAAATCTTGCATATACTCTAAGATCGCTTTGCCATCTTGTACTTTGCGTACAATGGCATTAAATCCCGCATCGTTGGTGCTAATGAGCGATTGATTTGGGTACCAGTTACAGTGTTCGTCTACGGTAAGCTCATAAAAAGTACGTCCCTCATCCTGCCAAGACTTCATCTCTTTACCGTGGGTTTCAAAGAAGTGTTCATCTAAGCTCTCCCAACCACGATAGAGCAGGTCGGCATCTTCAAGTACACGATCGTTGTAGTAATCTTCAGAGTGCAGTCCAACCGCAGAAGATTTAATGCGCATGTTAATGTCTTTGGTCACTAACGTAACATTGCGATTATGGTATTTTTCTTTTAACGCTAACCCCGTTTGTAGTATGTGGTTGTCGGCTTTGTGGCTGGGAAGAGAAGGGGGCAGTTCCACCAGTAAGGGTTCCGTTTCAAAAAACAGTTTTCCGAGGTGAATGTTATTGGTATTGTGCCCTGGGTGAATGCGTTCTAATGCAAGGCCTTGTTTTATATCTTCAAAGGAGGCGTCGCAAATGATTTGATCAATCAGCCGATTGGTCTCTCGCACGTTTCGTGCAACTTCCGACATGCCTTTTTTACCCGCATCCAGTTCTTCTAAGACGGTCATGGAGATAAAAATATCATGCTCTTCAAAATTAAAAAGCGCCATCGGGTCATGCATGAGTACATTGGTATCTAAAATAAAGAGTCTTTTTATTTCATTGGTCATTGCGTATTCTCCATGTGAAGCGTAAAAAGGTTATGCGTTCTGATGGGCTTGAATGGTTTCGAGTACCTCTTGTGCGTGTCCTTTCACTTTTACTTTGCGCCACTCATGAATGAGAGTGCCTTTCGGGTCAAATAAAAAGGTACTGCGTACAATGCCCATGTACTCAATACCAAAGTTCTTTTTGAGTTGATAAACACCAAAAAGTGCACAAAACGTGCCTTCAGGGTCAGAGATCAGTTCAAATTCAAAACCTTGTTTGGTTTTAAAGTTGTGATGACGCTTCATTGAATCCATGGAAGCGCCATAAATGGAGGTATTAAGTGCGGTAAATTCTGGCAGTCGTTGGTTAAAGTCTCGACCTTCGGTGGTGCAGCCTGGTGTACTGTCCTTGGGATAAAAATAGATAACGGTGTAGTGTCCCATTAAATCCTTGTGTGTAAAGGGGATTCCTGCGGTGGTTTCAACTGAAAATTCAGGTAGTGTTTGCCCAACTGCAATCTGAGAAGGTTCTTGGTTCATTGAGAGTGATTCCTAAGTAATGATCGTGATTGAATTTAGTATGACAACTTTTGAAATGCTTCGCAATAGTTAAAAAATAGATAAGCTTAAGAGAGACCTTTGCACGAAAGGATGCACGGACAAGGTGAATTGAGCTTGGCTCAAGAGAGGGTACCCTGGGCTATTCCCTGTGATTTCCGCCTCAATCAGCCAAATTTCCTCTATTTTTTCTCTCGCACCCCTCTCGTGCAAAGGTCTCTAAGAGAGGGTTGAGCCCTGTGGCAATATTTAAATATTGGCGATTTATATCTGGAGGTTCAGGGATTAATTGGTTGAAGTGTCAAGGGGGAACGGTTAGTATTACACTTTTTATTGTTGCGTTAATTGTTTGGAGAAAGTCGCGGTGTTTAGAGGCAGTATGGTGGCGTTAGTCACCCCAATGTTAGAAGATGGTTCTGTTGACTTTGAGTCACTTGAGAAGCTAATAGAGTTTCATGTTGAATCAAAGACCGATGCGATTGTAACAATGGGAACCACGGGTGAGTCAGCAACACTTGACATGAAAGAGCATTGTGATGTGGTGCGCTTTGTGGTTGAAAAAGTGAAGGGTCGGATTCCTGTGATTGCTGGAACAGGGGCAAACTCAACCTCGGAAGCCATTCAATTAACGGCTTGTGCGAAAGAAGCGGGTGTCGATGCGTGTCTTTTGGTGACCCCCTACTATAACAAGCCGACTCAAGAAGGGTTGTTTTTACACCATCAAAAAGTTGCAGAAACCGTTGATATCCCTCAAATTTTGTACAATGTTCCAGGGCGTACCGCGGTTGATATGTTGCCAGAAACGGTGATTCGTTTATCAAAAGTAAAGAACATCATCGGTATGAAAGAAGCAACGGGTGAAGTAGAGCGAGTGGCGCTTATTAAAGCGGGTGTTAATGATGATTTTGATCTTTATACCGGTGATGATGCCACTGCGGTTGACTTTATTTTAGCCGGTGGACATGGCGGTATTTCGGTAACAGCCAATATCGTGCCTCAGCAAGTGCATGAGGTGTATCAAGCGGCCTTAGTGGGTGATGCTGAGAAAGCACGTCAACTAGACCAGCCTTTGCAGGCCATTCATCGTGATATCTTTATTGAATCAAATCCGATTCCAGTTAAATGGGCGCTTTCTCAAATGGGTTTCATGGGCGAGGCGATTCGTATGCCACTTACGCCACTCTCTAAACCGTGTCAGCCGATTGTTTTAAAAGCACTGCAAGATGCGGGTGTTGCGACAAAATAAGATATAAATTATTCATCGTGTAAGCTTATTGTAAAGCTTCGGTTGTAATGGTTTTCAAATAAGGATTTCTAAAGGGTTATGCACCTATCTAAAAAAATAGTTTTAACTTCTGCTTCGGTTGCAACCTTAGGATTGAGTGGTTGCTCAATGTTTCAGAATTCAGAAAATACCTACCAGAATAACTATCGAGATAGTGAAACTGAACTGGTTCAAACACTGGAAATGCCACCCAATTTATTCAATCCAGCTAAGGCAAAAAGTCAGTTGGCAGATGCCCTCGTTCAACTTGAGCAAGATAAAAAGTCAGAACAAAGCAGTCGCGATTACATTCCAACGTTTCAAGCGGATGGATTGTCAATACAATCAAACTTGTCTGAACGCTGGTTAGAAATTGACTCGGTTGAGAGTGAGCAAGTTTGGCAGAACATGAAGCGCTTTCTACAGAACTTTGGCTTTGACATTGCAGAAGAGCGTAAAGATATTGGTGTGTTAAAAACCAAATATCTTAAACGCACCGAGCTGGTTCCGTTAGACGATGTTGGAATGCTGACCAAGTTATTAAACAGCTGGCGTCCAGAGTTGGCAGAAGGGATTTTTGATAAGTTTGTTGTGCGTGTTGAAACGGATGTAAATGCGTCGGTTACGCGTGTTTATTTTAGTCATCATATGTTGTACTCACCAGAAGTCAATGCGGTGGTTGAAGGTTCAGAACGTTGGAAAATAAAGCCCTATCGTCCGGAGATGGAAGCTCAGGCGTTGTATCAAGCGATGGTCTTTTTGGGCTCCAGTGGTGATAAAGCGTTGGCGCAGTTAAAAGTCACCGAGCAGATGGTTGAGCTGGTTGAAGGTGAGGAGTTTGGATACCTTGTCTTGCGCGCGAGCCTAGAGAAAGGGTGGAGCTATTTGCAGGCAATGATCTATCGTGCCGACTGGCAGGTAGTTCAGACTGACAGTGCACATTACTCACTTTGGGTTGAAGTCCCCGATGCAATTAAGCAAGAAAAATCACTGTTAAGCAGCTTGGCGTTTTGGAGAAAATCGGAACAGCAAGACCTCCCCGATGTTGTTAAGCTGCAGTTAAGGATCTCGGACGAGGATGCTGAGAAAACGCTTCTAACGGTTCATGCGCCCGATGATGCAACCCCACTTAATGGGGCACAAAGACGTTATATTTTTGAAAATCTTGGTCTATTAGCAAAATAGAGCCAAGTTATTTTATAAACCCTCTGATTCTAAGTTACTTAAAAATAATATAGTAGAGACCTTTGCACGAAAGGATCCACGGATAAAAAAGGCTGAAATATACCTGGTTTTTGTTGAAAACCTTGCGAATACCTAGGTATTCCCTGCGCTTTCCGCCTCAATCAGTCAAATTTCATCTCTTTTTTCTCTCGCGCCCTCTCGTGCAAAGGTCTCAGTAATTTAAGTGCATTTTGAGGGTTTTGTTTTTTTAAAGGACAAAAAGCAATGCAAATTATTTGGGGCAACTCAGCCCACTCCGCTTATCGACTCAATCAACTGTTCAAAAAACTAAAGTGTGTAGGAGAGATTTCTGCACTGCGTTCACAGGCGCTCTATTTTGTTGATGCAACCGCTGAACTGTCTCTTACCGAGCGAGCACAGCTTAACTTCTTGTTAAATGGTTCTGAACAAGAAAAGGGTTCGGAATTAAGTGTTGATAGCTGTATTGTTACTCCACGTTTAGGCACAATTTCGCCGTGGTCTTCTAAGGCAACGGACATTACGCATACCTGCGGTATTGATGCGGTTCAGCGTATAGAGCACGGTGTGGTCTATTTTCTGGAAGGGGTTTCAAGTTCAGATAGACCTGCAATGGAAGCCTTATTGCATGATCGCATGGTGGAGCAGGTCGCTTATGAGTTATCGGAACTGGAAGGGTTGTTTTCACACCAGTCACCTAAACCCTATAAGACCGTTGATGTGCTATCAGGCGGTCGAAAAGCGTTAGAGCAAGCCAATGTTGAATTAGGGTTGGCACTGAGTTCGGATGAAATTGATTATTTAGTCGATGCTTTTAATGGGTTGAAGCGTAATCCTGTTGACGCGGAATTGATGATGTTTGCACAAGCCAACTCAGAACACTGCCGTCATAAAATTTTTAATGCCAATTGGACGATTGACGGTCAAGATAAACCGTACTCTCTGTTTGGCATGATTCGTAATACGTTCCAAAAAAGTCCAGAAGGGGTATTGTCTGCTTACAGTGATAATGCCGCCGTATTAGAAGGGCCGCAAGCGAGTCGCTTCTTTCCCAATTCGGAATCAAATGTCTATCAAACGAATCCAGAGCCCGTTCACTTTCAAATTAAAGTAGAGACGCATAACCACCCAACCGCAATTTCGCCATGGCCGGGTGCGGCAACGGGTGCGGGGGGCGAAATTCGTGATGAAGGCGCAACCGGTTGTGGTTCTAAGCCAAAATCTGGGTTGACTGGGTTTACCGTTTCAAACTTAAATATTCCTGGGTTTAAACAGCCGTGGGAGCGAGATTACGGCAAGCCATCTCGAATCGTTTCAGCATTTGACATTATGATTGAAGGGCCGTTGGGTGCGGCCGGTTTTAACAATGAATTTGGTCGCCCTGCGATTAATGGTTATTTTCGTACCTATGAAAATGCACTGGTAACGCACGATGGAATTGAGGTGCGTGGTTATCATAAGCCGATTATGTTGGCGGGCGGTCTAGGAAATATTCGTGATGAGCACGTTTTAAAAGGTGAAATCCCCGTTGGTGCCAAGCTGGTTGTTTTAGGTGGACCGGCCATGTTAATTGGTTTAGGCGGTAGCGCGGCCTCGTCTGTGGACAGTGGTGTGGGTTCGGAAACTTTAGATTTCGCCTCGGTACAGCGTGAAAATCCAGAGATGGAACGTCGTGCCCAAGAGGTGATTGATCGTTGTACCTATTTGGGAAAAGCATCACCGATTGCATCGATTCATGATGTGGGTGCAGGGGGGTTATCAAACGCCTTTCCTGAATTAGTGAACGACAGTGGGCGTGGCGCTATTTTTGATTTACGTGCTGTGCCCAATGATGAGCCGGGCATGAGTCCAATGGAGATTTGGTGTAATGAGTCGCAAGAGCGTTATGTGATCGCGATTTTTCCAGATCAGATTGAGCAGTTTGAAGCCATTTGTCAGCGTGAACGTTGTTTATATGCGATTGTGGGTGAGGCAACCGAAGCGCAAGAGTTGGTGGTAAATGATACCGTTTTTGACAATAATCCTGTAGATATGCCTTTAAATATTTTATTGGGCAAACCACCCAAAATGCACCGTACGGCTGAGAGCCGTTCTCTGCCACAAGCGGGGTTTGAAACGGCTATTTTGGACTTTACAGAGGTAACAGAACGTCTCTTAAAGCTGCCAACCATTGCCAGTAAAAACTTCTTGATTACCATTGGCGATCGTTCGATTACGGGAATGGTTACGCGTGATCAGATGGTGGGGCCATGGCAAGTTCCCGTTGCGAATGCCGGGGTTACTTGCTCGGATTATAACGGTTATACCGGTGAAGCGATGGCTTCGGGCGAACGTCCACCGGTGGCATTGATTAACCCTAAAGCCTCGGCACGCTTGGCAATTGCCGAAGCGATTACCAATATTGCGTGTGCCAAGATTGAGTGCATTACCGATATTAAACTTTCTGCTAACTGGATGTCCGCAGCTGGGCATCCGGGAGAAGATTCCGCCCTGTATGACGCGGTGGAAGCCGTTGGTTTGGAGCTGTGCCCTGACTTAGGGATTGCGGTGCCAGTCGGTAAAGACTCCATGTCGATGAAAACGGTATGGGAAGAGGAGGGCGAGTCCAAAGCCGTTATCTCTCCGATGTCCGTAAACATTACAGCCTTTGCGCCAGTGGAAGATGTTCGTAAGACGGCAACCCCGCAACTGCGAACCGATTTGGGTGAAACCGAGTTATTGGTGATTGATTTAGGTCGCGGTCAAAACCGTGTTGGTGGCAGTTGTTTAGCGCAAGTTTACAATCAAATTGGCGATGAATCGGCGAATTTAGATCACTATAAAGGGTTGTTAAATTTATTTAAGTTCGTTCAAAAGTTGTTGAAAAAAGAGCTTTTATTGGCGTATCACGATCGTTCCGATGGTGGTTTGTTGGTGACATTATTAGAGATGGCGTTTGCTGGACATTGTGGTTTGAAATTAGATGTTTCTGCGTTAGGTTCTGAGCCCGTTGCGGCGATGTGTGCCGAAGAAGTGGGTGCGGTCATTCAGGTAAAAGCCTCAGATAAAAAAATGATTCAAGAGATTGTCTCTGAGTATCAATTAAGTTATTGGTCGCACTGGATTGGAACGGTTTCGGACAACGATCATGTCGTGATTGAATCGCATGGCAAGACGTTATTAGATTTGCCACGCAAGCAGTTGCAATCTTGGTGGTCAGAAACCTCTTACCGAATGCAAGCGTTGCGTGATAATGACTTGTGTGCCAAACAAGAGTTTGAAAACATTGAGCAAGACGAAAATACACAACTTTCGCCTATTGTTACGTTTGATATGAATGAGGATATTACCGCTGAGTTTGCCGATAAGCCTAAACCAAAAATCGCGATTTTACGTGAACAAGGCGTGAACGGTCAGCAAGAGATGGCGGCCGCGTTTGATCGTGCAGGATTTGAAGCGGTGGATGTGCACATGACAGATGTACTGTCTGGCAAGGTCACGTTTGCCGACTATAAAGGTCTGGTTGCGTGTGGTGGCTTCTCTTATGGTGATGTACTGGGTGCAGGACGTGGCTGGGCAAACTCCATTCTATTTAACGAACGCGCACGCAGTGAGTTTGAAGTCTTCTTTAACCGTCAAGATACCTTTACCTTAGGCGTATGTAATGGTTGTCAGATGCTCTCGAATTTAAAAGAGATTATTCCCGGTGCCGAAAGTTGGCCAGCGTTTGTGCGCAACGAATCCGAACAATTTGAAGCACGTTTTTCACAAGTGGAAATTCAA
>JALSJT010000196.1 GCA_026989175.1 Thiomicrorhabdus sp.
TACGTCGCCTTTTTTATGCTTGCCTTCCACAATCAACTGTAAGGTTTCGGGCCGCATGGTAATCACGGCCATGGCACGTGCTTCTCGCTGTGTGTGCGCCTTTTCGCTCACATCGACCATTCGTGCCTCACCTTTTGAGTCTAGGTGGGTTAATACGCCTTCACTCTGCGGTGTACTCGCTTGTTGCTTACTCATGCGCCCTCCTGAGTATTCAGTGCATAATAGGCGACTAAGTCCCCTTTTGAAAGGGTGGAATCTTCGGGAATAATGGCTAGGCCGTCCGCCCATACTGCAGAGGTTAATATGCCTGAGCCTTGGTTGGGGAAGAGCGTTACTTCGGTATGCTGTCCAACATTCTTGAGTTTTGCGCGTACAAACTCGCGTCGAAAACCTGGCTTAGGCCAATCAAATCCTGCGGTGAGCCAAATTGGGGTTGGTAACACCTTCGCTTGCCCTTGCATGGTTAATAGAAAGGGGCGCGCAAAGAGGTGAAAGGTGGTAAAGGCGGACACGGGATTGCCCGGTAAACCGATAAAGGGTTTGCCTGCGACCTTGCCATAAGCTAGCGGTTTACCCGGTTTCATTTTTACCTTCCATAAGTCCAACTGACCTAGGTGCTCGACCGCGGGTTTGATATAGTCTTCATCACCAACCGATACCCCACCAGTCGTCACCACCACATCGGCAACCGAAGCAGCTTGTGTTAATGCATCAATCGTTGCTTCTAAACTGTCGGGGATGCGTCCTAAATCAATCAGCTCTAACCCAAGCTGTGGGATTAGCCCTGATAGCATATAGCGGTTGGCGTTATAAATTTTGCCCGATTCGGGTTGCTCACTCGGCTCAAGCAGTTCGCTTCCTGTTGAAAAGGTGGCGACGCGTAATCGCTGATACACGGAGATGCTTGCGATACCGATGGAGGCAATGAGGCCTAAATCTTGTGCTCGTAATCGCTGACCTTTCGATAAAATCACATCGCCGGATGCAATATCCTCTCCAATATGACGTATATTTTGATTGCGCACAATGGAGTCCACTGAAAATTTCACCCCCCCCTCTACTTCCGTGGCCTCCTCTTGCATAATGACAGCATCCGCCCCTTCTGGCACGGGTGCGCCCGTAAAGATTCTGGCGACGGTTCCCGTTTCAAGCGATTGCCCAACCACACCTGCGGCGATTCGCTGGCTAATACGCAAGGTCTTATCGGCTTGAATGTCTGCGACACGAACGGCATAGCCATCCATCATGCTATTGTGATGTGGCGGAACATTAAGTTGCGACACAATGTCCTCTGCCAAAATTCGTCCTAGGGCGGATTCGAGCGACATTTTTTCAGTGTTGGTGGTGGAGATCGCTTTTGATAGTAAGTACGACAGTGCGTCATCAAATGTTTTCATGGAGTGACTTTCTCAGATAAAGGGAGGATAATAAAAAACAGATTTAAACAGCCCAACGCTGCGCGGCCTCTTGATCGCTTACGCGAGAATCGACCCAACGAACATCACCATTCGGCAGCGTCTCTTTCTTCCAAAACGGGGCGTTGGTTTTTAAGTAATCCATTATAAAGTGTGCGGCATGAAAGGCATTTTCTCGGTGTTGACTAGCAACGGCAACCAGTACGATTTGATCAGATGGTAGCAGTTTTCCAACGCGGTGGATAATCATACTCGCTTCAAGCGACCAACGCTGGTGCGCCTCTAAACGAATTTTTTCTAGGGATTTTTCCGTCATGCCCGCATAATGTTCCAGCTCCAATACTGAAACCTCATCGCCTTCATTCATGTCTCGAACGGTGCCAACAAAAGAGACCACCGCACCAATATTTTTATGATCTTGGCGTAATGCAGAAATTTCGGTGGTTAAATCAAAGTCTTCGGTTTGAATTTTAATACAAAGCGTTTCGCGATTAAATGAAGCCACGTTATTTTTTACCCCCCCGTCACAGGTGGAAAAAAAGCGACTTCATCGCCTGCTTTTAGAGGCGTTTCACGTGAAGCAATATCGTGATTGACGGCAATTTGTAAATTCTCATTATCAAACAGTGCCACTTTCCACGGTTCACCCCGCGCGGCCAATGTTGTAAGTAACTCAGACACAGTGTTATGCGTGGCGGGTAAATTCTCTTCTGCTTGCCCTAACACTTCTCTAAAATTTGCAAAATATAAAATATGAATGGCACTTGTACGACTTGTCACCGTTAACCTCCCAGTTCAACCATCTGTCTAAATTCAATATTATGCACATTTTCATTAAAAAAGTGACGCTCTGGCTTTTTAAGTATGGCTTGTTTAATCAGTGCTTCTAATGCATCGTCGTCAATACCGTCACGCAATGGGGTTCGTAAATCAACGGAATCTTCTTGACCTAAACACAGCGCCAGCACCCCTTTTGCAGTCAATCGTACTCGGTTACAGCTTTCACAAAAGTGTTGCGATACGGCAGAAATCACACCGATACGAGTATTGGTGCCTGCAATTCGGAAATTTTTAGAGGGACCATCATGGGTTTTACCCGTTGAGGGAATTAGGTCTCGACCAACATGCTGTTTTACACGCTGTAGAATTTTAGTGGCCGGGTAGTGTTGATCCATTAAGCTTACCCCCGCAGGACCGATCGGCATGGTCTCGATAAAACGTACTTCAACCCCTTTGGCTAAGCCGTAATCAACCATCGCTTCAATTTCATCATCATTGGTGCCTTTCATCACCACCATATTAAACTTAACGGGTTGCAATCCAACCGCTAACGCTTTATCTACCCCTGCCAACACTTTTTCTAGGTCGCCCCCACGGGTGATATTCTTAAAACGTTTGGGTCTCAGCGAATCAATGGAAATATTAACTCGACTAATACCTGCTTGTTTTAATGCAACGGCTTCACGCTCTAAATAGTGCGCATTGGTGGAGAGCGAGATGTCTTCCAACCCTTCAAATGCTTTTATTTGTTGCACTAAAACGGCGAGGTTTTTACGCACTAACGGCTCGCCACCTGTGAGGCGAACTTTTGCAACGCCTAAATTAACAAAGGCTTGAATGATTCGGGCAAGTTCATCATAAGAGAGATATTCAGTATGGCGCCCTTCAGGATGCACCCCCTGCTCGGGCATACAGTAACCACAGCGGTAATTGCATTTATCCGTGACGGAAACACGAATGTATTCAATCTTACGACCAAAAGGGTCTATTAATGATTTTTGCATGTAACACCGCTTCGCCAAAAACTAAAAAGAATGAGACCTCATTTTACCCCAAAAACATATTAGAATTCAATTATTTAGACTATTTAAAAGACATAAAAAAAACCCGCATAAAATGCGGGTTTTAGGGTTTAAAACCGTAACAGTTCAATAAAAATTACATTCCAGCGTGTCCAACCCCTGGTTTATCTTCATGCATTCGCTGTGGCACATTATACTGTGGTGTACCATCGGGTAATTTACGCGCTTGACGGTACTTCGTTGGATCACCCGTACCATCCCAACCGACTTGCTCGTCAGGGCAGTTGGTCATGCAACGTTCATTATGAATAACAGGACGATGATCACAGAACCAGTTTCCTTGGTTTGGCATGTACTTATTCACTTTCATCAGAACTTCAGAATTAAAGAAGGTATCGTCTTCTAACTCGGTACCCTCATCATCCATAACCAAGTAGTTAGACTGTAGAATATAACCGGTCATGCCCAAGTACCCAGCATCGCCAATATAGGGGGCATTTGGCGTCCAAAAAGGCATGGTACGACGAATATAATCAAACAGTGTAACGGCATAAGGCCAGTAATTTCCAACAGACTTCATAGGAGCAGGATCTGTAAAATCAGAAGTCACTAAATCCTCCTCAACCGCCAATGGCAAATAACCTTTTGCCCCTTCACCAAACTCTCCATGACACATGGCGCAAAATTGAACATATATTTTCGCACCCTCTTCAATGGTCATCCCTACTGAAGGATCAGGCAGTCCTTTTCCGTCACCATCCACTGAGATATTCCACTTCTCTAACGCGGACTCGGCAATCGGTGTACCAAAGCCACGCGCGACAAATTTATCGTCATCAAAGTAGTTTTTGGCAGCGCTCTCATGCACTTCAACAAACGCTTTAGGAATTTTACATTGCGCATTTCCGTGATTTCCACCATCAATGCTGTCATCGACCTCAAAAGAGTAAGGGTTCGCAGGGTCTAACTTTCCGACCATGCCATTACGACCATGGGTGGCTTCTTCGCCTAAAATGGCTTCAATGACGGCTTTATCGAGATACTTACCATCGGCATTTTTAATGATTTCAACGTAATTTGAAGCATACTTTCCATCAATTTTTGCACTGACTTCGGCATTGCTATTTGAATTTTCCGACATTGCAAATGCCGATCCTGTGAATAATGCTGCAATCGAAACAGCAACAATCGTTTTTTTAGTATTGTACATTTTCGATCAAGCCTCCACTTTTTCCATCTTCCCAAGCATGAACACGCCATGTAACCATCGCTGTGCGGTGATAGACGTTATTGGTTCCTTCTAATTTCCGCATTTGAGGCATTGGAGGCTGAACATATCCCGTTTCATCCGTCACTCGACTCATCAAGAACGCTTCTGAGCCATCCCAGTCCCACTCAATTTCAAAACGCGTCCAAGCTTTATCTAATACCACGGAGGTAAAGTGTGCTTCTTTCCAGTTTCTACCACCATCGGTCGAAATATCAACGTGTGCAACTTTTCCGCGCCCTGACCATGCTAAACCACGTACATAATACTTACCTGGGCCTTGCATTTTAAAATCTGGTGAAGGATAGGTGATGACCGAGTTGGCTTCCATATACCAAGAGAATCGTTGTGCGGTGCCATCTGGCATCAATTCGGTATATTTAGAGGTCTCTTCACGGTGCTGCAACGGAACATCATGCACCATAATACGACGCAAGTACTTCACCCACATGTTGGCTTCACATCCCGGAACCACTAAACGAATCGGATACCCTTGCTCACGACGTAAGGCCTCGCCGTTTTGGGCGTAAGCAACAAAGCAGTCATCCATGGCTAACTCAACAGGCAACGAACGAGACATTCCTGAGGCATCCGCACCTTCAGGAATAATCCACTTGCCTTCTGGTTTAATCCCCGCTTCTTTTAACAGATCCGATAAACGAACCCCTGTGTACTCCACACAAGACATCATGCCGTGTGTCCACTGCACCGAGTTTAGTTGAATTCCTTTCCACTCCAGCGCACCATTGGCAGGACACTCAACAAAGTGAATACGTGAGATGGATGGAAAGCGCTTTAGATCATCCATAGTAAAAATAAGAGGGCGCTCAACCAATCCATGAATCACTAAACGATGGTCATCGGGGTTAATGGTTGGAACCCCACCGTGAAAACGCTCAAAGTGCAATCCATTCGGGGTAATAATACCGTGCAACTGATGAATAGGCGACATGGTAATGGAGGCCATTGAATCTGGCGTCAACCACTCTAAGGTTCGACGCTGCACCTCTTTCTCAAATGGCGAAGGCATACCATAAGGGTACTTTCTTACGCCAAACCCCAGTGACTTTCGTGCTGCACCATCTTGCAGTACGTCTGTTAATTCCGCCTTTCCTGTATAGGGAGCAACCGCTTTTTTAGGGTCAAACCCACCTGAAGCGTGAGCGGCTTGTGTAAACATCACCCCTCCCGCTACCGCCGCACTGCCTTTTAAAAAAGCACGGCGACCTTGATTGCGGCTGGCATCTGTTTGCAGCGCAACCTTCTCTTCCATTTTATCTGTCATTTATTGCTCCCCTTAGCGAACTGGCTACATGGCTTAACTTATTTCATGGCCTCCAATCATAAACGCTAACGTGAAGCAACTTCAACCTAAATCGCCCTAAAAATTAGCGTTTTCTTATATAATTTTTTTATAGTGTTCACAATGCTTTCTATATCCTTTCCAAAAACAACAATGAAACACACGATCTAGTGGTGGTTTTAAACATAAAACAGATTTAACATTATGGAGAGCCTTCATCCAGTCACTTCTTTATTTTTATTCTTTAGGCAGGTATCATCTAGAGACCTTTGCACGAGAGGGGCGCGAGAGAAAAAAGAGATGAAATGTGACTGATTGAGGCGGAAATCGCAGGGAATACCTAGGTATTCGCAAGGTTTTCAACGAAAATCAGGCGTATTTCAGCCTTTTTTATTCGTGTATCCTTTCGTGCAAAGGTCTCCTAATGAATTAACTTACTCTATTTAAAAGGCTTCTCTCCATGTTAGATCGTCAATACCCGATTACCCGTATGCGCCGTATGCGTAAAGATGAATTTTCTCGTCGTTTAATGCGTGAAAATACACTGACTAGCAACGATTTAATTTTACCGCTGTTTGTGATTGAAGGAGAGAATCAACGTGAGGCAGTAAACTCCATGCCTGGCGTAGAACGCTTAAGCATTGATTTACTGGTGGCCGAAGCCAAAGAGGTTCAAACCCTAGGTATTCCAATGATTGCACTGTTTCCGGTGACGCCCGATGAGATCAAAACCTTGGATGCCTGTGAAGCCTATAACCCAGACGGCTTAGCTCAACGTGCGGTTAGAGCGATTAAAGCCGCTTGTCCAGAACTTGGTGTCATGACCGATGTGGCGCTCGACCCCTTTACCACCCACGGACAAGATGGCATTATTGATGAAAATGGCTATGTACTGAATGATGACACCATTGACGCACTCATGAAGCAAGCCCTCTCACATGCCCAAGCGGGCGCCGATGTCGTGGGGCCTTCCGATATGATGGACGGTCGTATTATTGAGATTCGTGAGATGTTGGAAGACCACGGCTTTGTGAATACACGTATCATCGCCTACTCGGCTAAATACGCCTCCGCCTATTACGGCCCTTTCCGTGATGCGGTTGGTTCAGCGGGTAAACTGGGCAAAGGCAATAAAAATACCTATCAAATGGATCCTGCGAATCGTAACGAGGCGCTACATGAGGTTCGACTGGATCTGAATGAAGGCGCGGATATGGTGATGGTTAAACCGGGTATTCCGTATTTAGACATTGTGCGCGACATCAAAAATGAGTTCAAAGCCCCCACCTATGTGTATCACGTAAGCGGCGAGTATGCGATGTTAAAAGCGGCGGCACTGAATGGTTGGATTGATGAAAGAGCGGTGGTGCTCGAAACACTATTAAGCTGTAAACGCGCAGGTGCCGATGGCATTTTAACCTACTATGCAAAATTAGCGGCCATCTGGCTAAAAGAGCAGTAATAAATATGACAGACTTATATGCAGTGGTCGGTGACCCCATCGCCCACTCTAAATCGCCACTGATTCATCGACTGTTTGCCGAGCAAACCCAGCAAGATTTAGCTTACGAAGCGATTCGAATTGATACCGACAACACTACCTTTGACTATGCGATGGAAGATTTAAAAAACCGTGGCTACAAAGGCATTAACATTACTGTCCCCTTCAAACTCAATGCCTTTGAGTACGCGGATAAACGCACCTCTCGTGCACAAGCTGCTCATGCGGTAAATACCTTTTGTTTTCAATCCGATGGGTCAACAGAGGCGGATAATACCGATGGCATTGGCTTAATCAACGACATTGAACAGAATGGTCAACGCCCGTTTAAAGATCAACATGTCCTAATTTTAGGCGCAGGGGGTGCGGTACAAGGTATTTTAGAACCACTGCTCGAAAAGCAACCTGCCAGCGTACACATTGCCAATCGAACCGCACAACGTGCACAGGTTTTAGGCAAGCGCTTTACCACCGAAACGCCCATTTCAGGCAGTGGCTGGGAGGAGATTCCAAATAAGCCTTTTGATATTATCATCAATGGTACGTCCGCCAGTTTAGAGGGAAAAATCCCTCCCATTTCGGAGAAACTCATTGGCGCAGAGACACTGGTGTATGACATGATGTATGGCGATAAGCCAACGGTCTTTATGGAGTGGGCTAAAAAACAACAACCCAGTTGCCAGACCATGGATGGACTAGGAATGTTAGTCGGACAAGCGGCCGAAGCCTTTTATATTTGGCGAGGCGTGCGACCTAAAAGCGCCCCCGTTATTGCAGAGGTTAGAGCCTTACTCGCTCAAGGAACGTAGTCAGCATCCAACACATCAAGCGACGACTCAACGGAATCGGCCGCTTGGTACTCATTTTTAAGCTTCACATAGTGAATCGCAGAATATTTAAAAAACGCCCGCTCTTGTTCGGTTAAAGGGCGTATCTGTTTAACGGGTGATCCCAAGTACAAATAACCACTCTCCA
>JALSJT010000197.1 GCA_026989175.1 Thiomicrorhabdus sp.
AGAACCGTGTGGGGTGTGACAAAACACACAAACTCGGCTTTCGGTTGTGGCTTTAAGGGGACCAGGTCCGCTGGCAGAAAGGTTGTGTTTGGTATTTACAATGTCTTCGACAGCTGCCAAAACTAAAAAGGGCACGATACATAATGCCAAGACAAAAACAGATCTGATTCGAATCAATTTATAGTGCAACATCATTCAATTTCCTAAATATTGCAATATAACAATACGTCCATTAAAGGTATCTGCTAAATAAATTCGATGATGACTATCCGTTGTCACTCCTGAAGGCAGATAAAACTCACCAATTTCTCTATCCTTACCTGAAATAGGGAGTAAAAATTCACCTTGTTCACTATAGACTAATAAATAACCATAATAGGACTCCACAGCGTAAATATTGCCATCACTGTCTACAGTAACGCCTTTAGGACGCGGGGTATTTCCCACATTTAACCCACGATACCCAAAAGACTCCACCTCTTTTTCTAAGTTATTCGGATCAATAATTTGGATACGTGCATTCATGGTATCGCTGATATAAAGATTACCACGACTAAACTCAATCGCAGAAGGGTAGTTAAATTCACCCAAAGCCTCACCATAACGACCTATCGAAGTGAGATACTTGCCCTCAAGAGTGAAGACTTGAATGGTGTGCAAACCTGCATCTGAAACATAAACTCGCTGTGACTTAGCATCGTAAGCAATGCCTATTGGGCGCTTTAAGTTATTCTCACCAAAAGAGCCTAATAATTTTCCCGTTGACGAAAAGCGAAAGACTTGCGCCCATTGTGAGTCAACTACTAAGATCTCATTTTCAGCACCAACAATACCAACGGGGACTTTGAACGAGGTTTTATTATCTATCTCATCCCAAACCGTGACAGCATTTGTTTTTTGATTAAAAAGCATGATTCCAGGTAATGCAAGGTCAGCAACATAAACAATATCGTCAGTGCTAACATAAACATCGTAAGGACGCTCTAAAATGGCTATTTCTGGTGTACCTTGAATTAAACCAATAATTTTTTCAAAAATACTTCTCCCCGAAATGGAATCACTAGCTGCCTCACCATGTAATTCGCCCACATAACGATAACGTGGTACTTCTGATCCAGCAGGCCAAACATTCGAAAGCGCGGTGTTTTTTAACTGATAGGTTTTAAGTTCATTTACTGAACAGCCTGATAACACAATAAAAAGGAGACACAACACTAACCCAAAAAACTTCACTGCTTCATACTCTCTTTAGGTGGTGCAATAGATAGAATCTTAATCTTGCGATTCATATTGTCCGCAACATACAGATAATTGCCGTCTACGAAAAGAGCCTTAACTTTTCTAAAAGACAATATTCCCCCCTCAGAATCGCCAAAACGTTCTAGTAGCCCGGTATTGTTATAAATTAAAATTTCATCATTAAATGAATCACTAATATAAATCCGACCATAAGCATCAACAGTAACAGCTGTCGGATCTCTGGCATCTGGATGTGGAATTTGCCGTAAAAAATCCCCTGAAAAAGAGAATACATTAATGCTCTTGGTTAACTTAGAAACAATAAACATCTCTTTTTCGGTACAGGCCATACCAACAATATCTCTACCCGCTTGAACACTGCCTTTCTCTTTTATACCATGTAAAGCTAAAGCCTCCCCAGTTGCCGAAAACTCAATGACATGTCCAAAAAACGCATCTGCAATAAATATATGATTATTAAGGGGGTTGATACACATACCAACAGGAGCATTTAAATTTAGAGGATTGTAAAAACGGGCGATGACGTTTCCAATTAAATCGTATTTAACAACTTGACTAGCAAAAGTATCGATTACAAACAGTTCTTGGTCATCACTAATAAAAAGTTGTGCTTGATTACTCTTAAGGCCTTTATAAATCGTTTTTAAATTAGATGCTTTTTGCGTCACTATATCGTAAGAGAATAGCCCCATTAATACATCATCAATAAAATAAATCTTATTGTCTTTTGCCACAACAGAGACCGGACTTTCAATAAATTTAAACTCAGTTCCTACAAGAGAGGCTAACCAGCCACCACTTATAATTCGAATACGATCAACCGAGTCGAACTCTTCCAATATTTCTGAGCGAACCGTAAAAGGTATCGTCATCAGACATAATAAAAGAGTCCAAGTGCGAAACATTAACGTAAATCGCCTTTATTTGAGGAAATACTATGGCACTCTGCACAATTTTGAACACCAAAAGCAACTGCACCATGACAGACACCACACTGCTCACCTGCCATAATGTTATTCATATTAATAAAATTAGCCCCTTGTCTTGGCAAGAAAATGTCTACATGACAGTTAGAGCAGGTTAAAATACTGGTATGCACCTTATGGCTAAATAATACGTAGGGCATGGATCCTGTATTTTTTAGTGTCAACTCTAAGTTAATACTGGTCATCTTGCCATCTCCCTCTTTATTCGAACGAGGAGAGATCATTTCTTGCTCCAATGCTTTTACCCAATCAATCGTTCCTCCTGCTCTTCGTGGAAAATTACCTAAAGCCTCCTTTGGCTCCTGTAGTTTTGAAAAACCTGGCCCACTTATATCATGAATCCCATCATTTTTGAGGGAGGCTAGCTCCGAGGCAAAAGATGTAGAAACAAAAAATGCTAAACACCCAACCATTAATACTTTAAACATACTCTCAATCCTTATGCACCTGGAATATAAATACCAGAATCTCTTAATAAATTCACTAAACTTTTTGACGCTTTTTCAATCAGCTTTGCGGCTTCCCCGTACTCTCCTTTTTCTACCTGTACAATTGCCTGTGCATGGTAACGTTCCTCATCATCAAAAAAAGGTTGAGTTTGACTATCTCGCTCAAATGCATGGCGTTCATGAATCATCATTTCAACCAACATTTTATAATTTTCGTAGCGTCCTAGCTCATACTCATACACTTCTTTTTCTGTTTTAAAGTCAATACTTCTAACCAGTGTTTGCCCTGTCCTTTGTGACTTTATCGAAGCTACGGTTAAAAGGTACGCACTCTCTAAAGCATCTTTTGCCTCTTTAAACAGATGTCGCTCTGCAAGCTGCCCTGCTTCCTTTATGATTGGAGTAATCTGTTTTTGTAGAGCAAACTCTTTAGCGGAATCTAAATTAAGATCCGTAATACGTTTATGTGCAGATAACAATCCAAAAATACTTTTCAATTTTCTTTCATAATCAGCCTTTGCTTTCGCCTCAACAAGACTACTTACTTGGTGCGCCAGCTTACTCGCTATTATCGAGGATTGCGAAACCTCTTCACTCTCTCCCGAGAAAACATTTGATGAAAATAAAAACACCCAAAAGCTTATTAAAATGACCTTAAACACCAAAATTATACTCCTGGAATATGAATACCTGAATCCCGCAAGAGACTTACTAGGGTTTTAGATGCTTTCTCAATTGCCTCTGAAGCCTTCATATATTGCCCCTGCTTAGCGAACTGTTCTGCCTGACGCTGGTATCGCTCTGTTTCATCAAAAAATGGTTTCGTTCGAGCATCTCGTTTAAAAAGCTTACGGTCATCAATCATCATATTCACTAACATTTTATAATTTTCATACCGACCAAATTCATATTCATAAGCCTCTCTTTCCGTTGCAAAATCTAAGCTTCGTACGAGCGTTTGCCCTGATCGTTGTGTATTAATTGAACTCGTAGTCAAGACATAAGCCTTACTTAACAAAGAGAAAGCCTCTTCATACTTCTTTTGCTTTGCTTCGATTTCTGACTCCGCAAGCAGTGGCATGACTTTTTTTTGTAACATTTTCTCCGTTTCAGAGTCAGAACTTAAGTCAGTAATGCGTTTATGCGCGGCTAGAAGAGCCTGAACACTTTTTAGCTTCTCTTCATAACTAACTTTAGCATTCTCCTCAACAAAACTAGAGGCTTTATGCGCTAAACGACTTGCCAGCATTAAAAGCCTCAGCGACTCATCTCTTGCTTTAGCTGCCCCCTTTAGATCAGACTTAGACAACTTATCCAAAGCCTTCTTATGAAATGACCTCGCCTTTTCAAGCGTTTCTGAAACCTCAGGTAGATCAATCTCTTCCACCTTTCGAACAAGCGTTGACTTTGTTAAGAGACTTTCATTCATCGAGAGTGACTTTTTCAAGCCCTCAGTAGTCAAACCTCCTCCTGCAAGAGAGTAAGGTGTAAAAAAAGAAACTGCCCAAAAAAGGGCAGTTAAAACAGGTATCATTAAGTATGTATTCAAATCAAAACTCCTTATTCTATAGAACTATCGAATACCAACCATTCGCAACGCTCTTAAATACTGATCTGTAGAGTTCTGCAGTGTTTTAATAGAGGTTTGAACATCCCCAGCTTGCAACTCAACATCCGCTTGAGCACGAATATCTTCTGCTTTTTTCACAAAACGTTTAAACAACATAAGCTTTCCACCTTTAGGTTCTTTTTGCTGTTCAGCAATTGGAATCAATCGCTTATACTCATTGTTTCGTGCCAACTCATACTTATGTTCTTGCTCTGGCGTTTCAAAATCAAGGCTATTCACAATCTCAGTGCTTGTCATAGAACGATTAGTCATCACGACGACATCATCTAAAACTCGCGCTAAAATTTTATTTGCCTCTTCATACTTACTGTTTTCAAATAAAATCTTTGCTTCCGATATGTTTAACTTTGCCTTATCAAGTGTTTCTTGCTCATCACCTGAGACATAAGATGCAGAATCATACCATTCAAGATAGGATGTTATCTCTTCATCAAGCTCTATATAACGCTTACGTTGTACTTTTAAAGCAGACTGAGATTTTGGTAATAACTTTGCCGCTTGAGTAAATTTTTTTAACGCCAAACTGCTTAATGAACTCCCCTCAGCCTTTTGACCGCTGTTATGCGCCTCTTTCGCTCTTTCAAGCAAATCTCTTGCTTCCTGCAAAGCAAGCCTAGCCTCTTCAGAGTCCATATTTTCAAGACGCTTTGCTGTTTTTGAGTTCATTAATAAGTTATCGGCGTAATTAATTTTAGGTGAAGGCTTTACGACCTCTGCCATTGCGGCAGAGGTCGTAACCAACACAGCTAAACATAAAGCTGATAGGCTCTTAATCATCATGGCTTACTCATTACAGAACGTTTCAACACCGAGCCCTTAGCTTTTGGCTTAGCATGACAAAGCTTACAGGTTGACGTTGCGACAGGAAAAGCGACCGCTCCATGACACTTACCACAAGACTCACCTAACATAATTGCAGCCATACTCATTTGGTTTGCACCTTTTTGAGGAATAAAAATACCCGTATGACAGTTAGAGCACGCTAACAACAATGTATGTCGATCATGTGGAAAAACAACATCTGGCATAGACCCTCTTACTTCACGAATAATATCTAGATTCATAATAATTGGCTTAGATGTCGCGTCAGAAGCATTATGGCGAGGAGCAATTTTTTTAGCATGAATTGACTTAACCCAGTCAACCTTATTCCCCCATTTCGCCTTAACTAACCCACTAAAAGCCTCCTTAGGCGGCTGTAACATATGCGTACCAGGGCTTTCAGGATCATGAATCCCATCTTCTGCTGGTGGCAAATTTGCGGGGGCTTGTGGTTTTAGCATACGATTAAACGTATTACTTGACTCTGCTGATGCAACTAAAGAAAACACTCCAGAAATGGATGCTATTAACATTAGAATTGATAGTTTATACATAATCATCCAACCTTCTTATTTAGGAGTGGCTATATTAGAGACGCGCAAAGGATCACCCTTTACTTGAGTCGGCATTCCTGCGATACCAGAATGACATACATCACAATTTTCAATTGACCAAGCAATCTCACCATTATGACAGGCTCCACAAAACTCGCCCTCAATTATTTTAGCCATGGTAATTTCATTTTTACCCGCCCCAAACTTAAACCCTAGATCGGCATGACAAACACTACAGTTAAATCGAATTCGGTGAAACCAATGCGGAAACACCGCAGGTCTCATTTCCGCTGCATCCGCATAGTTATTCATAACGATATCACCATATTCAGCATACGCTTTCATTGGCATCACCATGGTAAAAAGCGCCACCAGAATAACGCCTAAACCTAATATTTGTTGTTTTATCACCACTATTTCGTCCCCACAAGATTAAAAATAATTAAAATTAAAAAATGCGTCTTACGCTAAAGTAGACACTATTATAACTAATTTGTCGAGCTTCGCGATACAGATACTGCAACGAAACATCAATTTTTCCTACCCGATAATTCAATTTATTGCTCCACGTCTGTTGAACGGTCAACTCACTCACCCCTGCTAAAACCGACTGCGAATACCTATAATTAGAGGTAAACATCAATCCTGCCACTGAAAATGGACTTATATAAGACAGACCGCCATCCATAGAAATCACTGCCGTATCGGATGAAGAAACCTCTCCGACACTACTCGCATACTGATAACTTGTCAGCTGATAATTCAAAGAACCGTTTAGCTTAATACGCCGCGTCATCTGCACTTGCTGGTCCACATCAACACTTAGTGTCTGTAGCGCCGTTTCATCCCCTAAGTCTCGCTGGTCTGACAACTGAAGTTGCATTCGACGAGAAACGCCCATCGCACCCTGCTTCCAGCCTAAATTTACCCGATGACTCAATCTTTGACGCACCGTCTCTACTAAAGCGCTCATTGAATAATCTTGAGCCCCCCTTAAGTAGACCTGTTGACTCCTTGCAAATCCCCACTTACGACCAACCGCATGTCCTAACGAAAATGTTGAACTATTCGACTCCCCAACGTCATCACTTCGCCTTCCCAAATCGGCAGCTACGCGCCAATCATAGCTATAATCTCCTAGTTTAATAGCATCAGAGCGGTAGTCTACTCCAACCCTATCTTGAGCAACGGATGACTCGCCGCCCTCAAACTCATTAACACTACGAAGGCTATTAGCATTTATTGATAGGTTTTGTGTTATCCGGTAAGACAGACTTACATTCGCCGATAAGGCTGAACTAGATACTCCAGACAAACCGCTACTCGTCACACTCTCAATACCAGAAAACCTAAGACCACTCGACACCGTCATTTTTTTATCAAGACTACGCCATATTAAAGAGACTGAGGCTTGGTTCAATGTGACATCATAATTTGTCAAACTAGCGGCACCAGGTAAAGCTTGCTGAATTTGGCTACTACTCAATGCCGTATTAATCGTTGTCTGCTGAAACCCTGTGTAGTTATGGTTAAGTCGCGCAGAACTTGTTTTTCTATCCACCTTATCGTAAGTGACTTCATCCTTTTGTGTAACAGATGCCCTAAGAGCGCCCGAACGCCCCCTAAACATACCTGATAAACTCAATTTACTTGAACCATATTTACCGCGCAGTGTTGATCTAAACTGATCATCTGAATATTGCACCTTTAAACGATACCCTTTACCCACCAAACTTTGATAAACCACTAAGGAGTCACTTATAACATTATCATCCAGTGAAACTGCGTTCACTCCAGAATACAGTTTAAAATCAGAGTTTATTTTTGAGTCCGAGCGAGTATAACTAAATCCAAACGGCATTGAACTTTGTGGCAAAACACTAAAACCTATCTGTCCTGTCGAAGAAAAGCTACCACTCTCACCATTTTCAGAGAGCGTCTGCTCTTGCGTAAACACTAAACTTGAGCTTCCTGTGACAAACCAATCTCTCCAAATAAAAAAAGAGTTGTCAATATTTGCCTTTAAAAGATTTTGATTGCTATAACTTCCAGTATCATAATCCGTAGAACGATAAATATACCCCACACTTCCATTCGTATTCGTTACGGTCACTACGCTCGCGACAACAAAAGCACTATTCGACAACCCAACCATAAGCAACGTTATCAACCCAATAACGTTATGCCCTGTGAAACGGAATAGAGACCCCATAAGAAAAAAAATCAAAACCTAGTAATGGTAGCGTTATCACGTAGCTTATCTAACAAACCTGTCCACTTAAGTTCAGATACCTCTCTGGAAAGCAATTGGGTAACTTGCTCCTTTGCGTCTTTATAATTTATTTGCTGTTCAGGTATAACATCCTCAATACGAACCAAGGCATACCCTTGCAACAAACGAATCGGGGAACTAAGCTCACCAGTCTTTAGCGTATCCAGAACCTTTTCGACATCACGGTGCAACATCCCTTTATGCTGATACCCCATATCCCCTCCCTTAGAAGCAGTCTCATCATCTGAAAACTTTTTTGCCAAAGCAGAAAACGACTC
>JALSJT010000198.1 GCA_026989175.1 Thiomicrorhabdus sp.
TTAAAGCGAAAATAAGTGAAAAGGTCTCAAAAAAATGAAAAAAATATTAATTGATTCCGGCCCTTTAATTGCATTATTTGATCGCAATGATAAATACCACCCTGCATCGGTACAGTTTATCAAAACAAATCATTGCGAACTTATTACCACAATGGCCTCAATTACCGAAACATTACACATGCTTGACTTTAACAGACACGCTCAAATTGATTTTTTAAGCTGGATCGAGTCAGGCGCGGTCTCGGTAGAGACTATCACACCAAATGATTTTACTCGAATAAAAGCGTTAATCCTGAAATACTCAGACCTTCCAATGGATTTTGCCGACGCCTGTCTTGTTTTTCTTGGCGAAAAATTAAAAATCGACCACGTGGCAACGATTGACCGCGACTTCGATGTCTATCGACTAAACGGTAAACAGACTTTTACAATATTAATCAAGTAGGGGCAGGCCCCTGTGCCTGCCCTTCTCTCCAGCACATACGAAAAAGACGTGTACCCAAAAAAGGGCGCACATTCAAGAATAGGGCGCACACAGGGGTGCGCCCCTACAAATATGGTTTTTCAAACGCCCATAAAAAAAGCCCCGTCTATTACTAGACGGGGCTTTGGCAAATTTTAATCAAACTGACTTACGCCAGCGGTTGATTAGAACTTGTGTGTAAGACCAACAGATAAAGCCGTTGTTTCTGTTCTAGTAAAAGAGACAGGAGTCGCAGTTGTATCTGTAGCAGCATTATCTAAAGTTGCATACTCAGCAAATACAGTTGTCTTTTTACCTAACGCATAATCAACACCTAGCGCATAATTTAAAGAATCTTCAAACTTCACACCAGCACCATTATCAGTACGATCTACCTGCATAATTTGCAGTCTAGGCGTGAATTTACCTACTTTATAGGCTACAGCACCACCAATTGTAGTACCTTCCCAAGTCGTATTTTCAATAGCAGACCCGCCAAAGTCTTGATACATTACATTCGCCACTAAACCACCTGTGGAGTACTGAGCCACCAAACGCATTTGATCAATTACATTAGTGCCGTTAATGGCAGACTTAGAAATAGAGTCCATTGCACCAGAAAGGTATAGACCTTCTTTCTTAGAACCATACATTACAGCAAACGAAGTGATATCTGTTAATGAAGACTCTTTAGTGATATCACCAGCTAAAGGAAGGGTTGCATTCCCTGTCTCTTTAGGAACGAATGCACCCACTAGCGTTACACCAGAGAATGAAGGTGAAACATACGCTAATACATTAGATAAACGTAACTCACCACCGCGACCAAGCGCTCCTAAACCACCGGCCATTGGATTAATATCCCCGTAAGGCGAATAGTTAAATAAATCGGTTCCTTGAGCCATTTTTAATGGCGTATCATGACGACCTAATAAAACCGTACCAAAACCACCGGCAACACCAACATACTGATTACGATTACTCAACTGTGAAGCATCATCAATATTTACTTCAAACTCAAACTTATAAACCGCAGTCAAACCGTCACCTAGGTCTTCAGAACCCTTGATACCAAACTTAGAGGTACGTGAGTTGATTTGAACACCTGAACCTGTAGTGTTATCTGTTTTTACAGCAGTACTGTCAGCATTACTGAAGTTATCACTAGAAATACTGTCAACTGCCATAGAAACTTGACCATAGATAGTTGGTGCGCCAGCCATTGCAACAGGTGCAGCAACTACAGAAGCGATTGCTAAAGCAATAATATTCTTTTTCATTTTTTAAAATCCTTTTTAGGTTAAATGTACCCACTGATGCGGGCTTGGAGAAGACTATAGGACATAAAAATACTTAGTGCAACTTTTTTTTGCAAAAAAACCACAGGGATTTCAATTGTTGCTTTTTTACCACAACCCAAAAACAAACCCAGAATACCGTAGGGACTGGCCCCTGTGCCAGCCCTTTTTACCGACACATGCAAAAAAAGGGCACACACGGGGGTGCGCCCCTACCATTGTTTTCAAACGCCCATAAAAAAACCCGCGATAAACGCGGGCTTTTAAATAAAACAGATAATGGGTTACGCTTATGCGTAGGCCAATTAACGTTTTGAGAACTGAGGACGACGACGCGCTTTGCGAAGACCAACCTTTTTACGCTCAACTTGACGTGCATCACGGGTTAATAAACCACGTGCACGTAACGCAGGACGATTTACTTCGTCATACGCCACTAACGCACGAGAGATTCCGTGACGAACCGCGCCCGCCTGACCCGTTGTGCCACCACCGTTTACGGTGATGTATGCGTCAAACTGACCAACGGTCTCTGTTGCTTCTAGTGGTTGATTAATAAGCATGTGATCGGTTTCACGTGCAAAAAACTCGGTCATATCACGACCATTTATCATCATCTTGCCAGAGCCTGCACGTAAAAATACGCGAGCGACTGAGCTTTTACGACGACCTGTTCCGTAGTATTGTTCTGTTGCCATGTGTGTTACTCCTTATAAGTCTAATGTTTTAGGCTGTTGTGCGGTATGCGGATGCTCGGCACCGGCATAGACTTTTAGCTTTTTAAACATTGCACGACCTAAAGGCCCTCTTGGCAACATCCCTTTTACTGCGAACTCAACTGGGCGCTCTGGTGCTTTTTCAAGCAACTGCTCTAAGCTGGTTGATTTTAAGCTACCGATATACCCTGTATGGTGATGGTAGATTTTCTTTTTACGCTTATTACCCGTTACCGCAAATTTGTCGGCGTTGATAACAACAATGTAATCACCACAGTCGGTATGAGGCGTATATTCTGGCTTATGCTTACCGCGCAAGTGCGCTGCAATTTTTGCCGCCATACGACCTAATGTTTGACCTTCTGCATCTACAATGTACCAGTCGTGCTTTACTTCTGCTGGCTTTGCAACAAATGTTTTCATAATTTGTACCTAAATAATTAAATAATCCAAATCCAAGACTCAATTAATCACATGATTAAAATAAATCCACTTACTGTTTTAACGGGCAATAAGGGGGAAGGATTAACAAGCGCAAGATTATAAATGGTTTCACCACACATTACAAACATTAATCGCGGTCTAACTCAGCACGGTAAAACCACATAAAACTACGTAAAAAGCGCTGGACTACTGACTCTATGCCTGTTTTCACTCCCATTTTCTATTGCATTTACCCTAAATAAAGTTAACATTAGGGAATCTCTGCACTCAAAGCACTGGACATTGAACAAAAATGAAAAAAAATACCGTACACTCCATCATGGAACGTTATCAACAAGTACCGACACATAAAGTCAGACAGACGAATCCATGTACGTTAGACCAACAAACGCTGGAAAAAATAGCGGAACTCAATGTGCAGAGTAACCCTATTCACTACTCGGTTATTTATGAGTGGCTGAGTGAAATTGATCCTTATTTTGCCGACAGCGTTCAAACCAGCATTGATAGCGATAATTATAACGATAATACCGCTGAAACTCTTTATATGAACTTGGTGGCGCAGTTTTTACATGAAAAAATCCCCAATGAAGAGATGGAGTCATTACTCAATGGGCTAATTGTTCATATCAGTAACTGGGTCATCCACTCAAAGCAAAGACAAGCAACCATCTTAAATGACCTACACACCATCTTAGAGCAAGAGCTACCGCCACTGGTCTCTGACACGCTGACCAATAGTGTTATGCCAAACTTTCTTAGCCTACACGAAGAGACCGAACAGCTACGAGATCAAGTGTCTAAATCTTCTAATGCGGTCGATAAGTTAAAAGAGGAGCTTAAAAAAGCCAACTTTTTCGCTAAAACAGATGAGTTGACAAATATTCCAAATCGTCGCGGTTTTAATGAAAATATTGAGGAAGTGATTCAACTCTCCTTACTAAATCAACAGCCTTTTGCATTGGTGCTGCTGGACTTAGACTTCTTTAAGAAGGTAAACGATACCTTTGGTCACATTGTCGGTGACAGCGCCTTGCGCTATGTTTCTAAACTGCTCAAAGAGGAGACCAAAGGTCGAGACTGTATTGCACGCATCGGGGGGGAAGAATTTTCAATCATCTTACCTGATATCAGTTATGAGAATGCCATAAGGGTCGCTAATAATATTCGTGCAAAAATTGCCAGCAAAACACTTTCAGTTAAAAACCAAGAAAAACCCCTAAAACTCACTCTCTCTTCTGGCGTCGCTATTTACCGCAAAGGAGAGGAGATTGAAACCCTTTTTCAACGTGCCGATGACGCTCTTTATTTAGCGAAAAACAACGGTCGTAATCAAGTGTGCGGCGAGCAAGATCTTTAACATTCATTCAATACTCGCCCTCTCCTATTGCATTAATTCCAAAAATATTCAAGGTTATTTGACCGTTTTTTTCTATAAAATTTATTAACGCCCTATAAAAAAATATTTTATTTTATTTTCATTTCATAAAAAATCTTACACAATCTTATCCACAGGCTTAAGTTGCGACTTTTCAAGGAAATTCGTTACTTTCCCACAAGCTGTGGATTAAAATCCCGCCTAACCCGCCTAGCTAAAAGCACTTGCAAGCATATCAAAAATATACTATATTTTGCGTGCCTAAACGACTATTAAGACTACATCTTGTGCTAAAAGTCATCTTTGGCACGATAAAATAAAATGCATTTCTTAGAGCTTTGTTTGGGTTTATCTGCTAACCCAATGAATTTATTGGATTTTAAAAACAATAAAAACACGCTCGCCTTTTTTGCTTTATACACAGGTTCAAATTTTGCCCATGAAAAATAAAAACATTCTGGTTTCCAAACGAAATGGTTCTAAAGAGCCGCTTAATTTAGAAAAAATTCACCGTGTTATTTCATGGGCGGCAGAGGGGCTAGAAAATGTATCCGTTTCTGAAGTTGAGTTGCGTTCACACATTCAATTTTACGATGGCATCACCACCTCAGACATTCACGAAACTATCATAAAATCTGCCGCCGATTTAATCTCTGAAACGGCTCCCGATTACCAACATTTATCGGCACGTTTGGCAATCTATCATCTACGCAAAAAAGCCTTTAACCGTTTTACGCCACCCGAACTGTTTGAGCATATTAATAAGATGGTCAATGCGGGACTGTATGACGCTCAAGTGATTCAAGACTACACAAAAAAAGAGATTGATGAACTGGGAGGATACATACAACATAATCGAGATCTATCCTTCAGCTATGCAGCGGTTAAACAGCTTGAGGGAAAATATCTCATTCAAAACCGAGTGACAGGTAAAATTTATGAAAGCCCGCAGTTTATTTACATGCTCATTCCGATGTGCCTGTTTGCCCATTATCCTAAAACAACACGATTGCAGTACATCAAAGACTTTTACGATGCGAGCTCGCTGTTTAAGCTCTCACTGCCCACTCCGATTATGTCGGGCGTACGAACACCAACGCGCCAATTTAGCTCTTGTGTCTTGATTGAGTGTGGCGACTCGTTAGATTCGATTAATGCTACCTCCTCTTCGATTGTAAAATATGTGTCACAACGCGCAGGCATTGGTGTGAACATCGGTCGTATTCGCGCATTAGGCAGTGAAATCCGTGGGGGCGAAGCCTATCACACGGGAATGATTCCTTTTATTAAGCATTTTCAAACCGCAGTAAAATCCTGTTCACAAGGTGGGGTTCGTGGCGGTGCGGCAACCCTGTTCTACCCGATTTGGCACTTGGAAGTCGAGTCTTTACTGGTGCTTAAAAATAACCGTGGCGTAGAGGAGAACCGTGCGCGTCATTTGGACTATGGTGTACAGCTCAATAAGACCATGTATCAGCGAATGATTGCGGGGGGAGACATTACGCTGTTCAGTCCGTCGGATGTACCTGGATTGTATGATGCGTTCTTTGAAGACCAAGATGAGTTTGAACGACTCTACAAAATCTATGAAGTCGATGATCGCATTCGTAAAAAGCGCGTAAAAGCAATTGAACTGTTTACTCAGCTCGCACAAGAGCGTGCGCAGACGGGGCGTATTTACATTCAAAATGTTGACCACTGCAATATACACAGTCCGTTTGATTCAAAAAAAGCGCCAGTTCGTCAGTCCAACTTATGTTTAGAAATAGCCCTGCCGACCAACAAAATGGAGTCGATTGATGACCCAGATGGAGAGATTGCGCTCTGTACCTTGTCAGCCTTTAACTTAGGTGAAATTAGCGATTTATCGGAACTAGAAAAATTGTCTGATCTCATCGTTCGTGCGCTGGATAGCTTGCTTGACTACCAAAACTACCCCATCGAAGCGGCGCGCCGATCCAGTATGGGGCGCAGAACTCTAGGCGTAGGGGTGACCAACTTAGCGTATTATTTAGCTAAAAACAGCACCAAATACTCCGATGGTTCAGCGAATGGTTTGATTCATCGTACCTTTGAGGCGATTCAGTTCTATCTATTAAAAGCTTCCAATCAACTGGCGCAAGAGTTTGGTGTGTGCCATTATTTTGATGACACCAACTACGCCAAGGGCATTCTGCCCATTGATACTTACAAAAAAGAGTTGGATGACGTTTGTAGCGAGCCACTCCATTTAGATTGGGACACTCTAAGAGCAGAGATTAAACAGCACGGATTGCGTAACTCCACACTCACCGCGCTCATGCCGTGCGAAACCTCTTCACAAATCACCAACTCCACCAACGGCATTGAGCCACCCCGCGGTTATGTCTCAGTAAAAGCCTCAAAAGATGGCATCTTAAAACAGGTGGTTCCAGGTTTTAAAGAGCTTAAAGACAACTACGAACTGCTGTGGCAAATCCCCAATAACCAAGGGTATTTGCAGTTGGTGGGCATTATGCAAAAATTTGTCGATCAAGCTATTTCGTCTAACACCAACTACGATCCTGCCCGTTTTAATGAAGATAAAGTGCCGATTAAGCTGGTATTGCAAGACTTACTGTACGCTTATAAAATGGGACTTAAAACACTGTATTATCATAATACCCGTGACGGGGCTTCGGATAACCAAGAAGATGATAGCTGTGCGGGTGGGGCGTGTAAGTTGTAGCCCTACAAACAATTTATGCGCTGATAGACACCAATGGCGGAATATGAACCGTTGGTTTATGCAAGGATAAATCATAGGTCGCTTGTAAATTAAGCCAGAACTCAGGCGAAGTATTAAACGCCTCCGACAAAAGCCAAGCGGTATTTGGTGAAACACCTCGCTTGCCTCTTACAATTTCATTGATTCTTTGCACAGGAATACCTATATGAGCCGCTACGGCTTTTTGAGATAATCCTAATGGCTCAATAAATTCTTTGAGTAAAATTATGCCCGGATGGGTCGCTACGCGATTCGATGGTATCATTTTATCGTCTCCAATAAGAAATTAATGATAATCAATAATTTGAACATCATGCGCACTCGCATCTTGCCACTTAAACACAATGCGCCACTGATTATTAATACGAACACTATGAAACCCCTTAAAATCACCTTTTAAGGCCTCCAGCCTATTACCTGGTGGGGATCTTAAGTCTTCTAATGATTGAGCCGCATTCAGTAAATCTAGCTTATAAAGTGCAGATTCTTTGATTTTCGTTGGCAACCGCCTACTTCGTGCACTTGAAATACCATGAAATAAATCCGATGTTGCTCGGCTTTCGAATGAAATAATCATGTATTAATCTTAACGTATTCACGGTATCCGTGCAAACGAGTTTTTCCCCTTTACACAGGGCTTTATAACCATTCAAATCCTACCCGTCTCTTTAAGCACCAACATTAACGCCGCATACGCCCGCCCCTCACTAAAGTGTGGTTCTTGCAATAACGCTTGCCAATCATCTAAATGCCAAGGCACCACCTCTAACGGCTCTGGCTCATCCCCTTTGGCGGTTTGTGGCGTTAACTCGGTTGCTAATACAATGTGAGTATAGTGCGTCATATAGCCTGCCGCCAAACTCACGGAATCCAACAACCTGACTTGATGTGGCATAAACCCAATCTCTTCTTGGCTCTCTCGAATCGCAGCTTGCGCCCACGTTTCGCCTGCGTCTATTTTCCCCTTGGGAAATCCGAGTTCATAACGCCCTACGCCTGCGCCATACTCTCGAATCAACAACAGCGTATCGTCTTCCAACAAGGGCAC
>JALSJT010000199.1 GCA_026989175.1 Thiomicrorhabdus sp.
TGGCCTACAACCTAGCGAAAAAAGGCTTGCCTGCCGAAAATTTATTGCCAGACATTGTCAGTCAATCGCTGGCAAAACTGCCGATACCTAAACGGATGCGTTGGGGCGATTCAGACATTGAATTTGTTCGCCCAGTGCACTGGGTGTTGATGCTATTGGGTGAAAAAGTCGTGCCAGCTACTGTTTTAGGGCATGAATCCTCTAACACCACCAAAGGACACCGTTTTCACGCGCCTGCGGAGTTGGTTATTTCACACCCTAACCAATATGTGGCATCCCTAAAAAACCAAGGCTATGTCTTGGTGGACTTTGCTGAGCGTAGTGAGTCGATTCGTCAGCAAGTAACCAACGCAGCAGCAAAAGCAGGCGGCAATGCGGTTATCAGTGATGCTCTATTGGAAGAAGTGGCCGCATTAAATGAGTGGCCAGTCGCCGTGGTCGGAGACTTTGATGAAACCTTCTTATCGGTGCCGTCCGAAGCGTTGATCTCTGCGATGGCAGGGCATCAAAAATATTTTCACATGCTGGATCAAGATGGCCAGCTCATGGCCAAGTTTATTACCGTGAGTAATATTGAAAGCAGTAACCCTGCAGCGGTTAAATTTGGTAATGAGCGCGTGATTCGTCCACGCTTAGCCGATGCAAAATTCTTTTGGGATCAAGATCGTAAACAGTCGTTGGAGCATTTTTTGCCACGTTTGAAAACGGTGGTTTTCCAAAAACAACTCGGCACGCTGTTTGATAAAGTCGAGCGTTTAGAAAGCTTAACCGTCACTATCGGCAAACCATTAGGCGTGAGTGCCGAAATGGCGACGCGCGCGGCACGTTTATCAAAGAGTGATCTGCTCAGTGAGATGGTGGGCGAATTTCCTGATCTACAAGGTGTGATGGGGCGTTACTACGCCACAGAACAGCAAGAGCACCCAGAAGTCGCCAGCGCCATTGAAGCGCAGTACCAACCTAAGTTTTCAGGCGATACACTGCCCGAGTCTGCGGTGGCACAATCGTTAGCCATTGCCGATAAGCTGGACACCATTACCGGTATCTTTGGCATTGGCCAAGTGCCAACGGGCGACAAAGACCCATTTGCACTGCGCCGTGCCGCGCTCGGTATGGTGCGTATCATGATTGAAAAACAGTTAGATTTAGACCTCTATCAGCTCATTCAAAGCAGCTTAGAATTGCATGAATCGGTACAAACAACCGACACCTTAATGGATGAAATATACGACTTCATTATGGGACGTTTACGCGCCTATTATGCCGAACAAGGCGTGAGTACCGAGCAGTTTGAAGCCGTACGCGCCTGTCGTCCTGCCCAGCCAATTGATTTTGCTAAACGCATCGAAGCGGTACAACAGTTTAGCCAAATGCCTTCAGCAGAAAGCCTGAGTGCGGCCAATAAACGTATTGCCAATATCTTAAAAAAGAACACCGATACCTTGCCCGAAACGGTGAACCCCGCACTGTTTGAAGAGGCGGCCGAGAAAAATCTTTGGACAGCCTTAGAAGGATTGCAAACTACCGTGAATGCACAGATTAAACAGCGTGACTATGTAGCGGCGATCGGTAACTTAGCCACCATTAGAGAAGCGGTAGATGCCTTTTTTGATGACGTGATGGTCATGGCAGACAATGTTGAGGTGCGCTTAAATCGTTTAGCGTTACTCAATAAAATTTATCAGCTGTTTTTACAAGTGGCGGATGTGTCAAGACTGTAACTCCCTCCCCTTAACAAAGGGGTGGGGTTGCTCTTTTGAATCGTGAGTATAGAGAACAATAAAGCGTGCAAAAAATTATCGTATTAGACCGAGACGGTGTCATTAATATCGACTCCGATGCCTATATTAAATCTGCCAAAGAGTGGATGCCCGAAGCTGGTAGCATTGAAGCGATTCAATCGCTAAAGCAAGCGGGCTGGCTCGTTGCCATCGCCACCAATCAATCAGGCATTAAACGGGGTTACTACTCAAAGCAACAGTTGAGTGCCATGCACCAAAAATTGCAACGTTTACTGTTTGAGGCAGGGTGCAAAGCGGGTGTTGATTGGATTAATTTTGCCCCCTATCTTACCGAAGACAACTCGCCTGCGCGAAAGCCGAACACGGGAATGTTAACCGCCATTGAACAACGGTTTGGCTTAAGCCTCGTAGGGATGCCGATGGTGGGCGATACCTTGGCGGATATGAAAGTGGCGCAAGCCAAAAAGATGCAACCCTATTTAGTCAAAACAGGAAAGGGCGAGCGAACCTTGGCGAGCAACGACGCTCTGCTGGCAGACATTCCTGTTTATTCAAATTTACAAGCCGCCGTGGAGGCGCTTTTACAATGAAAGTTATTTGGTTTTTCCGTTCGCTTCTGTTCGCTATCGGGCAAGGGGTGTCACTGATTCTGTTCTCACTGGTCGGGCAAGTCACCCGATTGTTCTCATTTAAAACCCGCTACCATTTTATGCACTACTGGGCGCGTTTTTGCCTGTTATGGTTACGCTGGACCTGTGGGATTCGCTACCAAGTGCATGGCAATGAGCACATTCAAAAAGACCAAGCAGGCATTATTCTCGCACGACACGAATCCGCTTGGGAGACCTTAGCGTTGCAAGAGATTTTTCCACGTCAGGCGTACGTGTTAAAAAAAGAGTTGCTTAAAATCCCATTTTTTGGCTGGGGGATGGCACTCTTAAACCCGATCGCCATTGATCGAAACGCAGGACGAAAAGCCCTAATGCAGTTAGTCTCAGAAGGTAAAGCCCGCTTAGAAAGCGGGGAATGGGTGGTGATCTTTCCAGAAGGCACCCGCATGCCGACCAATCAGTTAGGAAAAATCCATGCTGGTGGTGCGCTACTCGCCACCAAAGCCAACGCCCCAGTCTATCTAGTCAGCCACAATGCGGGTACATTCTGGGCAAAAAACAGCTTCATAAAACGCCCCGGCACCATTGATGTCTACATCAGTCCACCACTGGATGTCTCAGAGCTCAGCACCGCAGAGCTGAATCAAAAAGTCGAAGCGTGGTTTGCTTCTCATATGGATGTTTCAGGGAAGTAGGTTTTTGGTATGGGGGGGAGAAAAATTTTGAGTTGAAAAATTCTTCCACCTCATCTTTGTACCGCCATTTTAGGAACTATGTTTTTGACTCAAATGAAAAGATTGAGACTCTAAACGTTCAGCGAGCCAGATTTTAATAATGGACTGTCTTGTCACTCCAATACGCTTTGCTTCTTTATCTAAAGACTCGATCATCCAAGTTGGAAAATCAACGTTCACTCGCTTTTGGGTTAGCATAGGTTTTGTTATGTTTGATAAGTCTAGTTGAGCGATAATTCGTGTTTTTTTCAATGCTGATCATAGTGTCCGCCAATCGCAAAGATATAAATACAATCATCGTCAAACTTATAAATAACTCGATCTTTCTGAGAGATTCGTTTTGACCAGAGACCTGTTAAGTTGTGCGTTAATTGTTCTGGTTTTCCTAATCCACTTGCGGGATCTGAACGTAACATCTCTTTTAATATTTTACAGAGCGCCTTGTGTAGTTTTTTATCACTTTCTCTTAATTGCTCATAAATGAGCCATGTTTTACCTTCAAAAACCAGTGATCTCATTTAATTGCTCTTTTGTCGGTTTGTAACCATTATTTGTTTGGTGAGTTTGGATAGATTCTGCAACTTGCTTCATTAACGGGTTATTTTGGAGTACGTACAGTGTTTCTTGCTCTCGCTCCCAGTCATCAGCACTTATAACAATAAAGTCATCTCCAGCGCGTCTGGTTACTTTTATGGGCTCATGTTCATTAACGGTTTGTTCAATGTATGTTTTTAAGTTCTCTCTGAACTGGTTTACGCTTATGCTATTCATTATAATAATCACCCTGTTATGTACGGTACTGCCGTACATTTTATGTTAAGCCGTATAATAAAGCAATTTTCTGTGGGTTTGCAGTAGGTTCTTAGTTATCGGACAGTCTCCTGGCGTTCTAAGTGGGGAGGTCAAGTACCATTTGTGTCAGAAAATCTTCTTTCGGAAGTTGCCACTGAATGGCTGTTTTACCGTATTTCCGTAGATAATCATTAGTTTTTGAAAAAGGCTGACTGCCAAAAAAACCGCGATAGGCGGAGAGTGGAGAAGGGTGTGGGCTTTCGATGACTAAGTGTTTTTGGCGGTCTATGAATTTACCTTTTTTTTGCGCGTAAGCGCCCCATAAAATAAAGACACAGTGTTCTGTTTGTTCATTGATGGCCTGAATAACGGCATCGGTAAAGACTTCCCAACCTCTGTTTTGATGCGAATTGGCTTTGCCTGCCTCTACGGTGAGCACTGCATTTAACAATAAAACCCCTTGTTCTGCCCAGGGTTGTAAATAGCCCGTATGCGCGTTGTTTACGCTAATATCGCTTAGCAACTCTTTGTTGATGTTGAGCAGTGATTTGGGTAGTGGAGAGACTTCGGGTAATACCGAAAAACAGAGACCATGGGCATGGCCGATGGTTGGATAGGGGTCTTGTCCTAAAATGACCACTTTGACTTGGCTAGGTAACGTGCTGTTAAGGGCGTTAAACCACCGGCTTTTAGGAGGAAGAATTTTTTCTCCCCCCCCCTGTTCGCTCTCTAAAAATGCATTTAATGTTTGGAAAATTGGCTGATTAAGCGTGTTGCTTAGCGCGTTTTTCCATTCTGAATGTAGTGTGTTAAATAATGGCATGGTCTGTTTTAAGGCGAGAGTCGTTGAATCGACCACGTTTGGTTTTCAGCATGGGCTTCTGAGTTTGGGGTATAAACAAAGCGGTCGTGCAGGCGATTAGGGCGACCTTGCCAGAACTCGAATTTGTTGGGTTGCAAGCAGTAGCCACCCCAATGTTCGGGATGGGGGATGGTTTTTTTGGCGTACTTTTGTTCGTTGTTTTTAAAGGTCTCTTCCAGTGCTTTTCGGCTGGCAACTTCTTTGCTTTGCATCGAACTTAACGCCGCCAGTTGGCTGTCTCGGGGGCGAGATTCAAAGTAGGCTTGTGAGGTGGCTTTGCTGACTTTGGTTAAGGTGCCTTCAATTCGAATTTGACGGTCGAGTTCTGGCCAAAAAAACAGCAGTGCCGCTTTTTGATTTTGATTAATTTCATGACCTTTTGCACTGTCATAATGGGTGTAAAAGATGTAGCCTTCAGGCGTGGTCTCTTTTAATAAGACAATGCGATTATGTGGTTGTCCATGCTTATCGACTGTGGCAAGAGACATGGCAGTAGCGTCTTGAATGGGGCTTGCGAGAGCTTCCTCCATCCATTGAGAAAACTGCATAAAGGGCGAGGGTTGTAGTTGGGTTTTACTTAGGCCGGGTGCATCGTAGTCGCGGCGTACATTTTGGTAGTCTCGATTTGGCATAATTATGATATGATTCTGAATTGAAAAGTTCCCTCCATTTTATCACTAGGAGTCTTCACTGTGAGTGAAAACTACAACGCATCGGAAATTGAAGTTTTAACGGGTTTAGACCCCGTTCGAAAGCGTCCCGGAATGTACACCGATACCACGCGTCCTAATCATTTGGCACAAGAGGTGATTGACAACAGTGTAGATGAAGTAATTGCAGAATTTGCCAGTGAAATTACGGTAACACACTATGCTGATGGCTCGATGAGTGTATTGGATAATGGACGTGGAATGCCGGTGGATATTCATCCAGAAGAGGGTATTTCTGGGGTGGAAGTGATTATGACTCGGCTTCATGCAGGGGGGAAGTTTTCGAATAAAGCCTATCAATTTTCGGGTGGATTGCATGGCGTGGGTATTTCGGTTGTGAATGCACTCTCTAAGCGGGTTGAAATTCAAATTCGTCGAGACAGTAAGTTGTATAGCATCGCCTTTGAAGATGGAGAGCTTGCGAGCCCTTTAGAGGTGATTGGAAAAGTCGGTAAAAAGAACAGTGGTACGTTTTTGCGCTTTTGGCCAGACCCTAAGTTTTTTGATTCACCAAAATATGCCTTAACCCGTTTAAAACATCTATTAAGAGCCAAGGCGGTGTTAAGCCCAGGCTTAAAGATGACCTTTGTTGATGAGGTTGCTAAAGAGAAAATCGTTTGGCTGTTTAAAGAGGGGTTAAAAGACTATTTAAACGATGCACTGGATGGCGTGGAACGCTTGCCTCTGGAAGGGTTTATTGGTGAAAGTCATGCCGAAAATGAAGGCGTCGAGTGGGCGATTACGTGGTTAGTCGAGCCGAGTGATAACTTGATGGAAAGTTATGTCAACTTAATTCCAACGCCACAAGGGGGAACTCATGTTAATGGTTTGCGGGCAGGCACAACGGATGCGATTCGAGAGTTTTGTGAGTTCCGTAACTTGATTCCTAGGGGGGTAAAAATTACCCCAGAAGACGCTTGGTTAAATGTTGCCTTTGTGCTCTCTGCAAAATTAAGAGAGCCACAATTTGCGGGGCAAACCAAAGAACGCTTGTCTTCACGAGAGTGTGTTCCGTTTATTTCAGGCGTAGTCAAAGATGCCTTGAGCTTGTGGCTAAACCAGCATACCGAGGTGGCTGAAAAGATCGCTGACATGGTGATTCAGAATGCCACCAGTCGTAGCAAAAAAGCTAAAAAAATCACCCGTAAAAAAATCACATCAGGCCCCGCACTGCCGGGTAAATTGGCCGATTGTACCGAAGTTGATTTAACCCGAACGGAACTGTTTTTGGTGGAAGGGGATTCGGCGGGTGGCTCGGCTAAGCAAGCGAGAGATAAAAACTTTCAAGCCATTATGCCGTTGCGAGGCAAAATTTTAAATACCTGGGAGGTCGATTCTAATCAGGTGTTAGCCTCGCAGGAAATCCATGATATCAGTGTGGCGATCGGGGTGGACCCCGGCGTGGAAGATATTACTGGGTTGCGTTACGGAAAGGTTTGTATTTTGGCCGATGCCGATTCGGATGGGTTGCACATTGCGACCTTAATTTGTGCGCTGTTCGTTAAGCATTTTCCCGCTTTGGTTAAAGCGGGGCATATCTACGTCGCAATGCCGCCACTGTATCGAATTGATGTTGGAAAAAAGATTTTTTATGCACTGGATGAAGCAGAAAGACAGGGGGTGCTCGATCGGATCAGTGCGGAAAAGATGCCTGGAAAAATCTCTGTAACGCGCTTTAAAGGGTTAGGGGAGATGAATCCCACGCAATTAAGGGAGACAACTATGTTGCCACAAAGTCGACGTTTACTTCAGTTGCAATTAAATGACCCCGAGGCGGAATCCGAAATTATGGATAAATTACTGGCAAAGAAACGTTCGGGAGACCGCAAGGCGTGGTTAGAGGATAAGGGCGATTTGGCGGAAGTTTAAAAATTCCCCCCTCTAATTTTTTCAAAGATTACAGCGGCAAGTTAAAAGCGTTCATGATAGCTGGTAAAGCTTTTAATCACGAGTTCTTCATGCGTGTCCAGTTCTGAAAACTCAACCCCGATTAAATATTGGTTTTGCACTTTCGAAAAGCATGCGATTTTAGAGGTAATGGCAAGATCATTTTCGTTATCATAGTTTGGCAGGCTAAAGTTAAGGGTAACAATTTCACCAATACTAAGATTATGGTTGCATAAGATTCCAGCCCCACACTTAGAGATATTTAACACTTTTGCTTTAACAGGCTGCTCGGAATCAGGGGCTTGCAGTGTTGCGGAACGGTTGATTGAAATACGTTGTGCGCAACGTGAATCGGCTTGCGGTGTAAAATCTGTCATGTCTCTTAAATACCTTGTTGGTTTGATGTGTATCACTGGTCTTTTTTGATGTAAAGAAGGGTAACACCTTTTAAAAAAATTATAAAGGAGTGCGTTATGGAAGCGCTTGTACAACCGATTTTGATTGAGGTAGAGAATATAAAATGCGGAGGTTGCGCTCAGCATATTAAGAGCTCCTTGTGCTTGATTGACGGGGTTGAAAGCGTCTCTGTTGACGTTGAATCGGGGTTTGTGAGTATAACGCCTGCCG
>JALSJT010000200.1 GCA_026989175.1 Thiomicrorhabdus sp.
AATGACGCTAAAAATAATGAATGCTAAACTTCCGGTGCTCATTCCCTATTCCTTTTAACAGTTTCATACGTTGAAATCATTATAAAGAGGTAAGCTGAAATGAAACTGAAAATTTAACCTAAAATAGACTTAAACCTTAAATTGATGCACCAATTTATCCAATTTATTGGCTAAATTCTGTAAATCATGCCCCGCTTTTTCGGTATTCTCGGCACCTTGTACCGCTTTTTCGGTCACGGCATGAATTTGATGAATATTACTATTCATCTCTTGCGCCAACGTGGTTTGTGCTTGTGCTGCATTGGCCATCTGCTCACTCATTTGATGAATATCATCCATTAAAATGGTCACTGGTTGCAGCGCACTCTTTGTCTCTGCAATTGCCTGACAACTTGACTCCGTGGCTTCATGCCCCTGCTCAACCATTTTAACGGTCGACAGCGTTGCACGGTGAATATTATCAATCATCTGTTCAATCTGCTTGGTGGACTCTTGTGTTCGTTTCGCCAACCCTCGAACCTCATCGGCGACCACCGCAAAACCACGTCCATGCTCTCCCGCTCTGGCCGCTTCAATCGCCGCATTTAAAGAGAGTAAATTGGTCTGTTCGGCAATATCCCGAATCACACTGACCACCATTCCAATGGCATCACTGTCACTGCGTAATTGCGAAACCGCTTGTGTCATACCATCCATGCCACTTGACAACTCTTGAATTACTTCAACGGTTCCTAATACTTTCTCCCCCCCCTCTTTAACACGATCGGCGGCTTGTTCGGTTGCGCGTGCGGCATTATGAGAGTGGTTTTCGACCCGTTTAGACTGCTGTGTCATATCGGTCATCGAAGACGATAAAACATTGGTCGCCTGCAACTGTTGCTGAGAACCCGATTTTGCTTCGTGCGTGATCTCTAACAACTTCCCTGAAGAGGCTTCCAGCTCCTGAATCGTCTCGGTAACTTCTTGCAACATGCGCTGAATTTTGGCGATAAAGGTATTAAAGTCATGTGCTAAGGCATCCATCTCATCTTGGCTGCCTTGTACATTTTTGGTGGGCAAGCGTCGTGTTAAATCGCCTTTCCCTGTGGCAAATTCTTTCATCAACGATGAAACCGCCTGTACTGGTTCAACCACCGACTGAGTAACCCGCTTTGAAATCCACATGCCCATGACCTGACCAAAAATAGAGAGCGTTAACAGCAGAATAATATTGTATAAACTGCTGTTTAAAGCCGACTCACTCTCCAAGGTCATCGCTTCAACCGCCTGATTCGAAAGTGTCATCAAGGCATCGTCTAGTGCGTGAAAAGTCGGCACAACATGCTGTGACATTAACCAGATATCGGTGCGCCACTGTTCACTCTCGTGCAGACCTTTTAACAACATATAGTGTTCACGGTATGACTGATAAAGTGAATCCACTTGGGCAAACCAGGTTGCTTGATCCGCAGTAAACCGCGTACTGAACTGACTCGCCATTTGAGCTTGCAAGTGCTCAATTTGATTCAGTGCCAACTCTACTTTTTCAACCGAGGCATCTGTTTTGAGTGCCAGATAGGCATACACATCACTGTGAACTTGCAACCACGCCATTTGCAATGCCAGCACATCCTTTAATAAGGCGGTGTTTTCAGGTGTTAAACGGGCTAAAAGCGAAGCAATCTCAACGGAAAAAGCCGTTTGTAACTGCGTGGCAACGGGGGTTAAATGTTGATCGGCATACGCCAGTGCGGGGAACTGTTTATGAGGTGACTGAATCGCCTCTTCCAATTGAGAGACCACGGGAGGCAGTTTTGCTAAGAGATCAAATAGAGGTTGAGAGGGGGTTTGATTGCGTTCATCCGAGCCGTTCATTGCAAGGGTTGTTTTGAGCGCCGCTTGAACCTCTAACCACTCAGAGCGATAGACCTCTAATTGGCTCGATTCTTGTGTCAACACGTAACTATTTAACGCATTTAGGCTCTTTTCAAGTAAAAAGGCCGTTTTAGCGGTTTCAATGGCAAACGGCTGTTTCTCTTCCACAATCTCCGCAATATCAGAGCGAACCAGCGCTAAATTGACCACCGCTTGAATGGTAATGACCGCCAGCACCAGCCAAATGACACCAAATCCAAAACGAATTTTTTGTTGAATCGACAGTTTTTGTAAAAAAGCATTCATGAGAGATCAAGTCTTTATTGTTTGACAGTCTCTCCCAAATAGCAATTTAAGTGCCAATCATCTCGTTATGACATCCGTAACGAGATGATTGGCACTGTTAACAACGAGTTCAACGACTTGGGTAGTTGCCTCTGGCAATTAGCCCACCGTCCAATGTTAAGACACTGCCCGTCATCCAAGCGGTCGCATCTGAAAGCAGGTAAGCGGTGGCTTCGCCCATCTCATCCGTTGTGCCATAACGCCCAGCGGGAATTTTATCGTGCCATTTTTTTGCCATTTTAGGGTGCGATAAAATTTTATCGGTACGCTCAACAGGCACCACCCCAGGTGCCAAAACATTGACACGAATCTGATGCTGTCCCCACTCCACCGCGTGCACTTTACTCATCGCATCCAGCCCCGCTTTTGAGGCAGCGTAAGCTGAAAACCATTCACAGGTCGCTTGTGCATGGATACTACTGTTATTCACAATGGCGCCCGGCTGTTTGGCTAAAATACACGCCTGTGCAAAGGCGGTACTTAATAGATAAGGGGCGTGTAAATTCACCGCCATCGTCTCCAAAAACTGCGTGCCATCCGCATCATTTAATGCCGTGGTTTTAGAGACGATGCCGGCATTGTTGACCAAACCATCTAACCCCTCAAACACCGACCACGCTTGTTTAAAAAAGCCATTCAAGGTCTCTGGCTGCCGAAAATCACACTGTAAAATAGTCGCTTCTGCGCCCAGCTCGGTGACTGCTTTTAAGGTTTTTTCAATCCCTGCTTGATTACGATTAAAGTGCAACACCAAACGACACCCTTCACGCGCCAACACCCGCGCCATCCCAGCACCAATTCCACTGGAGGCGCCAGTAATTAAAACCCGTTTATCTTTTAATCCGTTCATACTCGTATCCATCTTCTATTTAAAAACTGCTTAATCCACCACAAAATGAACACAAAATAACCGAATGCGGTGCTCACTAATAAGAGTGCAATCGCCGCAAAAATATCAGGCGCTTTCATTAAGGTGGTCATTAATGACTCTTGGTAATAAAAGAACCACTGATGCCCTTCTGGAAAAACCAACGTATGCAGTGCATAAAAAATGGCTTGTGCATCGTAGGCAATCACGGCAACGGCGATCACGATTAAGCTCGCAAACACACCTAACACCGTCGCACCAATATTCTCTAACCTTTGCTGACGCATTTTAAACCAAACAATCAAGCCCAGTAAACACAGCATCACCCAGTAGGAGAATGTTCTTAGGTGGTCTAATAAGTTCGCTACATCTTGGAGGTGCAACACTTCAGCAGGACGCAACAGCGTATCGATCACCTGTCCACTGCGGTCGTAATAGACCATTTGCGCCAAGCCCTGACCACTGTGATTAATCGCGGTCACAATGTCTGCGAAGAGTTGAAGGTGTTGCGCACGATCGGTTAATGCAAAGTCTGATTTGTAGAGGTTAAGTGGCGCATACTGTTGAATGGTGGCGCCAATATCCAAGGCATCATAGATCAGCGGATAGCCAAAAGAGAGCCAACTCAAACTCTGCCATGCTAAAAACAGCGCCAGCCAAAAAGAGAGCAGAACCAACAGCCCCTGCCCAAAGCGCGTTAATACACGGGAGAACAACTGCGGTTTCAAGTTCACTTAGTCCATCAACTGACGTAATGCGGCCACAATTTTTTCGGTCGCTTGTGTCGGCGCTTGCTGACGAATTTGTTGCGACGCCACCACTCTTTTTTGGGGCGTTTGACACCAATCATTCAGTGCACTCACCAGACGTTGTGGGGTTAATTCGGTCTGTTGAATAATTTCTCCCCCCCCTAATGCCACTAAGGCGTTGGCATTGGCGGTTTGATGGTCGTCCACCGCGTGAGGGTATGGCACCATAATGGCAGGACGTGCGCACGCCATCAGTTCGCTAACGGTTAAAGCGCCTGAACGACACAAGACAATATCCGCATGAGCATAAGCGCCTTGCATGTCATCAATAAAAGGGACTATCGTGGCGTTAACTCCTGCTTGTTGATAGGCTTGCACCGCTTGCTGATAGGTTTTTTCACCCGTTTGATGAATCACCACTGGGCGTTGAGAAGGCTCCATTAAGGCGAGTGCTTGAGGCAGGATTTCATTGAGTGCCAACGCGCCACGACTGCCACCCAAAACCAGGAGGTGACAAGGTTCTCGTGGCTTAACGGTCTCAATCGCTTCCAATCCTGCTCGTACTGGATTGCCCATAATATGAACATGCGCGCCTTGAATGGCTTGTTGTGGAAATGCGGTCATAACACGTTGGGCAACTTTGGCGAGCAGTTTATTGGTAAGCCCTGGAATGGCATTTTGTTCGTGCAACACCAGTGGAATGCCCAATGATTTTGCCGCCAGACCGCCTGGTCCACAGACAAACCCGCCCATGCCTAACACTAAGTTGGGCTGCTCTTGTTGCATGATTTTTCGTGCTTGACGCCACGCTTTGGTGACATTGATGGGCGAAGCTAACCAGCCTAACAGACCGTTGCCTCGTAACCCTTTGATGGTAATCTCGTGCAACGGAATCTCGGCATTATTAACCCACTTGGCTTCCATGCCGCCTTGCGTTCCGAGCCAAACCACCGCAATGCCTTGGGCTTTTAATTCGTCTGCCAGTGCAATTCCGGGAAAAACATGCCCCCCTGTGCCACCTGCCATAATGAGTACTTTCTGCATCTACTTCGCCCTCTTTAATGCGGCTTTCGCGGCTTTACCCGTTGTTACATTGGTGCTACCCGCCTCTTTGGATTCTGTTTTTTTGGATGTCGATTTTGATGTCGCTTTCGGCTTCGGTCGTGGGCAGTAACGTGTTTCATAGTCCACTCGAAAGACCACCGCCACCGCAATGCTCATCATCAACAAGCTACTGCCGCCGTAACTCATAAAGGGCAGGGTTAATCCTTTGGTTGGAAATGCCCCTAAGTTGACCCCCATATTGATGCCCGCTTGCAGGATAATCCAGATACCAATTCCAAAACAGATCATGCCACCAAAAAAGTGATTGGCATCCAGCGCTTTACGTCCAATGCGAAACATACGGTACAAAATGGCAAGGTAGAGCGCAATTAAGAACACTACGCCAATAAAGCCAAACTCTTCGCCGTAGATGGAGAAGAGAAAATCGGTGTGGGCATCGGGCAGATAGAGCATTTTTTGCACACTCTCGCCCAAGCCTGCCCCAAACCACTCACCACTGCCCGAAGCGATCAGCGCTTGTGTTAACTGATACCCTGCGCCAAACGGATCTTGCCACGGGTCTAAAAAGCTACTAACCCGTGCCATGCGGTACTCCGAGGTCATCACCAACGCCACTAAAATCGAGACCATCGGCAGGACGGTTAACACAAAGTAACGCCATGGCGCACCCGCAATAAGCAACATGCCGGTAATCATAATCGCAATCACAAACGTACTGCCGTAATCGGGTTCGAGCAGAAGCAGTACCGCCATGAGCCCAAAAGGCAACGCTAAACGTACCACCGCACCAAAATTCTCTTTTACTGCTGAAGCGTGACGATCCAAGTACCCCGCCATAAAGACCACAATTACGAGTTTCATAAACTCGGAGGGCTGAAAGTTCATAATTCCAAGCGGTAGCCAGCGTTTACTGCCGTTGATCTCTCGACCAAAAATCAGCACAGCAATCAATAAAAAGATACCAAAGAGAAACAGTTTGCCACGATGATTCTCCCAGATAGAGAGTGGTACATGAAAAAATAGATAGCCGGCAAACAACCCCATCGCAACGGAGATTAACTGCCGAATAATGTAGTGGTCTGGGTGACCAAAACGTTGGTCGCTGATGGCAACGGAGCTGGAGGCGACCATCATTAATCCCATAATGACCAGTGTAATCATCAGCCCCAAAAGCCAGTAATCCATCGGCCATTGTCGACTTTGTTCTCGCCACTGGGTTAACATGCGGAGTGAGACCCTCTCGAGGCGTTTGCATAAGCGCTCTTAACCAAAGCAACAAAGACATCTCCACGTTGCATGTAGTTACTAAATTGGTCAAAACTGGCACAGGCAGGTGAAAACAGCACACAGTCATTCGGCTGTGCGATGCTTTTTGCAAACGCAACCGCTTCCTCTAAGGTATCAACCAAGTTCATCTTAACGCCATCTAAATGCTCGGCAATTAACACTTGGTCGCGACCAAAAACAATGGTATGGCGACAGAAAGTTTGAATGGCGGGAACCAACCCTGAGAATTCGGCCTCTTTGCTCACGCCACCGAGCAGTAAAATTAACTGACCTTCGGTCTGCTGCCCCAAACTTTCAATCGCGGTTAAGGTTGCGCCCACATTGGTGCCTTTGGAGTCATTGACCCACTCAACGCCACAATAATTTCCAATCAGTTGCGTTCGATAAGGTAGCCCCATAAAGGTTTGCACCACCTGCTTAAAGTGTTCAGCTTCCACATCAAACGGCTGACAAAGTGCCATCATCGCTAAGGCATTCAGTTGATGGTGCGTGCCTTGTAAAGTCATGTCTGAGAGCGCAATAACGGGGGTTTTTCCAAATCCTAAAAATTTCTCCCCCCCCCACTGCACCAGACCAAAATCGAGCTCCGATTGAATCACGTCATCACCCAATCCAAAACGACTGATCACAGTATGTTTTGAAATACCTTGCGCACAAAACCCTTCGGGCAAAACGGCTTGTTCGGCATTTGAGAACACCTGCATTTTGGCTTGAACGTACTCTTCCATCGTGGGGTAGCGATCCATGTGATCTTCGGAGATGTTTAACACGGTGGCGGTTGTGCTGGCAAGCGAGTAGGTGGTTTCTAACTGAAAGCTGGAGAGCTCTAAAACATAGACATCGTAGTCGTGTTCATCCAGCAGCAAGTCTAAAACAGGTTCACCAATATTTCCGCCCACGCCGACTTGATAGCCCGCGGCTTGCAGCGCCATTCCGGTCATGGTGGTGACGGTACTTTTTCCATTGGAGCCGGTAATCGAGATCACTGGAACATTGACGGTTCGGGCAAACAGTTCAATGTCACCAATGACCTGTTTTCCTTGTTGTATTAACGCCTTTACCCAAGGCTCAGAGGTGGCAATTCCGGGGCTTAATACTAAGGTGTCAAAACGCTTTAACCAGTTATTCGGTAGCTTGCCCTGTGCAAATTTAGTCTGCTTAAATGTGGCTTCTAATGTTGAAATATCCAACGATTCACGCGTATCAAACGCCAAACAAGGTTCCCCTTGTGCCGCAAAATACCGTAACACCGACTGTCCTGTAACGCCTAACCCTGCTACTAGATACATACTGCCTCTCTATCTCCAAATCTCCAGTAGGCGTGTCCTCCTATCTGGGGGTTCAGACTATCTCAGTTTTAAACTTGCCAAACCAATTAATACTAGAATAATGGTAATGACCCAAAATCGAACAATGACCTGTGATTCATGCCACCCTTTTTGCTCATAGTGATGATGCAGAGGTGCCATTAAGAAAATTCGTTTTTTACGTAATTTATAAGAGGCCACCTGTAAGATAACCGACAGGGTTTCTGCGACAAAAATCCCACCCATAATAACCAGCACAAGCTCCTGTTTTACCGCAATCGCCATACCACCCAGTGTTGCACCAATCGCAAGTGACCCCACATCACCCATAAAGACTTGGGCAGGGTGGGCG
>JALSJT010000201.1 GCA_026989175.1 Thiomicrorhabdus sp.
CGTTTTTAAGCACGGCGATTTTAGGCACCGATGAGTTAGGTCGTCCCGTATTGGAACGCTTGATTCTCGGAGCGCAAACTTCGTTATTTGTGGCATTAGGCGTGGTTTTCTTTTCTGCGATTATTGGTACGACCATTGGGGTTTACAGTGGTTATGTGGGTGGGTTAACCGATAAAATCATTACCAAGGTCATTGATGTTTTTCTCGCCTTTCCCGGCTTATTACTGGCGATCGCTCTTGCAGCCATTTTAGGGCCTGGTATTGAGAATGTGGTGTTTGCATTGGTGGTGGTTGGCTGGGTGGGTTATGCCCGTTTGGCACGGGCACAGACCTTAAGTTTACGCAACCGAGAGCATATTTTAGCGGCACGCTCTTTAGGGGTTTCAACCCCTTTAATGCTGTATCGTCATGTACTGCCACTGATTTTGGCACCATTGGGTGTCGAAGCCACCTTTGGGATTGCGGGCGCCGTCATTTCCGAAGCGGGCTTATCTTTTCTAGGACTGGGGGTACAGCCACCCGATGCCTCTTGGGGCAGTATGATTAAAGAGGGAACACGCTACCTGTTAATGGCACCACACTTGGTACTGGCACCGGGTATTGCGTTGATGTTGGTGGTATTGGCCGTGAATCTAATTGGCGACCAGTGGCGAGACCATTTGGATGTTCGGTCTAAAAAATCTCGCCCTTAAAGATGGCGCTTACAGGTTACTCACTCTTCGCCATAAACAGTGCACTCTCTTGAGAGTTGCAAACACTCATAAACCCAGATTTATGGCAAAAAACGGTGTCATTTAATCCCGTGACGGTATTCAGTTCGTCACTCCTTAACCCTCTAAACCGTTCAGGTAGGTGGTTCTCTTTGCCGTTGCAATACACACCAAATTGTTCGTCGTTTCTGGGATAGACCACACGTTTGATTTCAGGGTGACTGTACAAAAAGTCTTTGAATGGTAAGTGTTTCTCCAAAATTAAGATGCCATTTTGAACGGTCTTGGCATAGGCTTCGAGTGCCACAATGTTTTCAGCCTCTTTGACGGCGCTTTTGATGAAGTTATTTAATATACCGCTGGTGAATTCAATGGCTTGATAAAAGGCGGCATTTTGTTGCTCATCGTCATCCGTTGAAGCGGCGTTCATCATCCCGATCAGCATTGAGACAGAAGGGCGGGGATCTTCGGTAAAAAGTCCGTTATCCACGGCATCAATGTCACTAATGATTTTTTGATCGACCCACTGCTGGGCAAACTGAATTTCATAGTCGCCTTTGAGTCCTTTTTTGGCAAGAATCTCTGCGCCAAAGTGTTCCCAAACTAAGCCTGCGGTGGCAAAAGGCGTTCCGTCTGCACGGGTTTTGGTAAAGCTATTTTGATGGTGGTCAAACCGTAGGGTTTCAGGGTTATATTCGGCACCCACGTCTAACACAATATCGGCTTGGTCAATAATGGCTTGGTCTCGGGTACGAGTGATTTCGACGGTTTGAATCATTTGAATCATGGCGATGGCAAAAATTTCATCAGCATGAAAACGTCCTGAATGCGTAACAAGCATAAGGTATATCCTTTAAAAATAGGGGGGGGAAAGTTTTTTTTGGGGTTTAAAAAAAGGGCAATAAATGCCCTTTTTTCTGCTTTTTAAGTGGTATTAGCTGTCGCTTACAGCGTTGCCATGACACGTTTTGCAGCAGCAATGGTGTTATCAATGTCTTCATCGGTGTGTTGTGACGAGACAAAACCGGCTTCGTAAGCGGAAGGGGCAAGGTAAACGCCTTCGTTAAGCATACCGTGATAGAAGGCTTGAAAATGCGCCATATTGCCTTTGGCAACTTGTGCAAAGCGGCTGATGTTTTTCTCTTCGTTAAAGAAATACCCGTACATACCGCCCACTTGGTTGGTGGTAAATGGAATGTTTAGCTCGTCAGCGGCGGCTTGCAGTCCAGTGGTCAGGCGTTTGGCTTTTTGATCTAGGTTTTCAAAGAAACCGGGTTCTTTAATGAGGTTAAGCGTTTTAAGACCCGCCGCCATTGCCAAAGGGTTACCAGACAGAGTACCTGCTTGATAGACAGGACCAAGTGGGGCAATTTTTTCCATAATTTCACGCTTGCCACCAAATGCACCGACTGGCATTCCGCCACCGATCACTTTTCCAAAGGTGGTTAAATCCGGGGTAATGTTGTACAGCCCTTGTGCGCCTTGTAAGTTGGCACGGAAGCCACACATCACTTCATCAAAAATCAGTACGGTACCATTCTCATCACACACTTGGCGTAAGGTTTCTAAAAAACCCTCTTCGGGCGGAATGCAGTTCATATTCCCTGCAATGGGCTCGACAATAATACAGGCGATCTCTTTGCCTACTTTAGCAAAGACCTCTTTCACTTCATCGGCATCATTGTGCGTTAGGGTAAGTGTCAGTTCAGCAAGAGCCGCAGGAACGCCGGGAGAGGAAGGCTCGCCCAGTGTTAAGGCGCCAGAACCAGCTTTGACTAATAAGGAGTCGGAGTGACCGTGGTAGCATCCTTCAAATTTTACGATTTTATCGCGTCCAGTATAGCCACGGGCTAAACGAATGGCGGTCATGGTCGCTTCGGTACCTGAACTCACCATACGAACCATGTCCATGGAAGGAATGAGTTCACACACTAAATCGGCCATTTCAGTTTCAATTTCGGTCGGTGCGCCAAAGCTTAACCCTTTGGTGGCTTGCTCTTGTACGGCTTTGACCACGTCTGGGTGTGCGTGGCCTAAGATAGCAGGCCCCCAAGAGGCGACGTAATCAATGTACTGTTTGTCATCGGCATCCACTAAATAAGCACCCTTGGCAGACTTAAAGAAAACAGGATCGCCACCCACGCCTTTAAAGGCTCTAACGGGGGAATTTACCCCCCCTGGGATGTGTTGTTGTGCCGCTTTAAATAGGTCGCTTGAGTTGCTCATGTATGTGAATCCTTTCATATTGGGTTGAATATATCGATAAAATTGTTCCGAATTATACCGTGAATTGCTGATGAATGCGAAGGGCGGCGGTTTGAATATTTTCTTGTGCAAAAACCCCTTGAATAACCGCTAGCGAATCAACCCCCGTTGCGATTAACTCAGGCGCATTTTCGGCAGTAATCCCCCCAATGGCAACGATAGGAATGGTTAGGGTTTGCTTGGCTTGTTTTAAGGTGTTGAGTTCGGCTTGCGGGGCGTTGGGTTTGGTTTTAGAGGGAAAAAATCGTCCAAAGGCAACGTAATCTGCACCAAGACGTTCCATCTGTAACGCCAGTGAAACATCGTTGTAACAGCTAACGCCAATAATCGCTTGTTTGCCGAGTTGTTGTCGAGCAGTGATTAGGTTTTGATCGTCTTTGCCAATGTGTATGCCGTGTGCTTGAGACTGTTTGGCAAGTTCAATATTGTCATTGACAATAAAGTAGGCTTGATACTGTTCGCAGAGCGTTTTTAGCTGTTTACTGAGTGTTAATTGAGCTAGAAACGAACTGCTTTTATCTCGAAATTGCACAATTTTTGCCCCCCCCTTTAATGCCTGCGTGACCTGCTCAATGAGCGTATCGTTTGGGCAGAGGGTTGGATCGGTAATGACGTATAAACCGTAGAAAGAGGGGGGGGAGAATTTTTTTAATGTTGGCATGGGTTTGTCGTGTAGAGGGCTTGAGTTATCGTAACCTACAACCTAAAAAAGGCCATAAAGGCCTTTTTTAGGTTAATGAAAAACACACTTATTTTGCGGTTAGTGTTTCAACACCATTCGCAGTTCCGCATAAGAATATGTCGGCAGGACGTGCTGCAAATAGGCCGTTTGTTACGATCCCTACGATGCTGTTTAACTCATTTTCCATCGCAACTGGATCGGTAATTTCTAAGCCGTGTACATCTAAGATTACGTTACCATTGTCAGTCACAAAGCCATCACGTAGTACAGGCTCGCCGGCAAAACGTTTGACAATTTCACGCGCCACATAGCTACGTGCCATTGGAATGACTTCAATCGGCAGTGGGAACTTGCCCAGTACGTCTACTTTTTTACTGTCATCGGCAATGCAGACAAATTTATCCGCCACGGCTAATACGATTTTCTCACGCGTTAATGCGCCGCCACCACCTTTGATAAGGTTTAGTCCGGCATCGGCTTCGTCTGCACCATCAATGTAAACAGATATCTCAGCAACCGCATTTAAATCAAATACCAATATACCGTGACCTCTCAGGCGTTCCGCAGTGGCTTCTGAGCTGGCAACAGCGCCTTCAATGGTGCCTTTGATTTTAGCGAGTTCATCAATAAAAAAGTTTGCAGTAGAGCCCGTTCCTACACCAATAATTGTGTCGGGTACAACGTATTCAATGGCGGCCTGAGCGACTTTTTGTTTTAGTTCATCTTGTGTCATGTTGAAACCCTTTAATATCTATGATGTTTATTTTTAGTGCGCTGATTTTAATCAATTGGTAAGGCGTTGTATAGGGGGGGAGAAAAAAGGTTGTGTAAAACAGAGGTTAATTTCGTAAGCTACGTCCGGTTACGGAGTGTTTTTACGTATATTAACCCTGTTGTATTATTTAGGTTCGACAGGAGGTGGCACGATTTTAGGTGCGGTAGGGATAAGTTCTGGTGGCAAAGTGCCCGCTTTGCGTTCGAGTGTTTCGACGATCATGCCAGATTGAGAAACATAGTAGTGCTCTGGGTAGATATGTACGGTTTTAAACGTCATGGGACGAATTTGGCGAGACTGTTCCGCAATAGGTTTACCGAGCGCCATATACATGCCACAACGGGTCATGCTGTTTTCAACTTGGTGCTGATCGACCAGTTTGTGATCTTTTACACTCAGTTGCGAGCGTAAATCAAGCTCTTTTTTATAGGCGTTACGCTCATCTTCTTGGGTTAAACCACCATACTCGAGGCATAGAGTCATGGTATCCGCTTTGGCAAGCGGTGTGGTACGCTCTAAAAAGTTCTCTTCGGCTAAGGCAGCGCTTGAGATAACGCTACCAACGAATATACCCAGTAAGGCATGTTTTTTAAGCATAAGGGGTTCCTAGTTAATAAGGGGGCAATAATAAGGATTAATGCTAGTGGTGTTGATGGTTACTATGGTCCATGCCACCCATCTTCATAACCGATTTAACGGGCGCTTGAATCTGTTTATGGCTACCGTCTTCAAAGGTAAGGGTTATGGTGGCGGTTTCACCTGCTTTTAGTGTTTTGGTGGGGGATATAAGCATAATGTGGTTCCCACCTGGTTTTAGCTCTGCTTGCCCGTTGGCTGGTACTTCAAAAAAAGGGACTTGGCGCATTCGCATCATCCCATTGTCGTTTGTATGGGTATGAAGCTCCGTAATTTTTGCGACATCCGAGTTGGCTTTGACCAGTTTAATGGCTTGATTACTCTGATTGCTCAGTGTCATAAAACTTGCGGTAGCAAAAGCGCCCGCTGGCATCTCTCGAACGTAAGGGTCACTGACTTGAATGGCATCGGCTTGGTTAGCGAGTGCGTGGGTTGCTGAGAGAGTGCTCATTGCACCAAGTGTTAAAGTAAAAATTGCGTTATGGAGTGTGCGTTTCATAGTGGATTATCCAAATACGTTAAGGGGTTAAGTAAGTTTTAATTTGTTGTTGAATTTGCGCTGGGGACATGGCATGCGGAATTTGCGTTTGTAGCACACCTGTTTTATCAATAATATACGTAAAGGCCGAGTGATCTACGGTGTAGTTCTTGTTTTCTGTGGTGGCGTTGGATGGCGTTGGCGCTTTCATGTATACCACACCATACTGTTTAGCCACCGAGGCGATCTCCTGTTCAGAACCGGTTAATCCTACCATATTTGCATCAAAGTAGCGCGTGTACTCTGCCATTCTTGTGGCAGTGTCTCGCGCTGGGTCAACGGTAACAAATAGGATTTGAACCTGTGATTTTTCCTGCTCATTGAGTCTACGATACGCCATCGCAAGATTACCCAAATCGGTTGGGCAAATGTCAGGACAGTATGTGTAGCCAAAGTACAGTAAAACCAACTTTCCTTTAAAGTCGGTTAACGATTGTTTACCGTTTACGGAGGTCAATGTAAAGTTCCCCCCCGCGGGTTTTTCATTGGAGATCGCTTTAGGAGGCGGGGGGGAATTTGTGCTTGGCTCTGTTAAAAACGAGAACAAGAGAAACAGCAGGAGAAGTATGCCGATGGCAATGGCTCCTAATTTGACTGTTTTTTGAGAGGTATTCATAAACCGTAAAGGCTCCTGTAAAAGGCACAAACGTTGAGTCACATTGTGCCAGCTATAAAACAGTGGGGCAAGCGGAAATTAAAACTTCGCACTCAGTTTTGCCCAAACGGCACGACCCGGCTCATAGACTTTAAAGGTATTGCCAGAGGTTGCATCCACACGGTTTAAATAGTTTTGGTAGGCGTGGTCAAATAGGTTGTCTACCCCCAAAGATAAGCTAATTTGTTGATTAACTTGGTATTGACCATAGAGGTCTACAGTACTCCATGCAGGCGTTTCTAACTCGCCATACGCTTGATTCACTTCGGTCTGTTCCGCGGCTAAGTTGATCCGTGCAGTGGCATTCCACTGGCTGGTTGCGTATTGTGCAAAGAGTGCCCCAGAGAGTGGCGGAATATTGCTTAAGTTGCGATTATCCGTGGTGTTTTGCCCTTTGGTAAGGTTTGCACTTGCACCAATAAGCCAGTTTGTAGAGAGCTGGCGTTGTCCCGAGGCTTCAATGCCGTAAATGGTCGCATCTTTATTTAAATAAATGCTATGTGTGCCTGTAATGTTGACGTCTGTGGTTTGGTTTTGAGCAAAATCTTTTAGAATGTAGTTCTCAATCACATCATAATAAGCCGAGACGCCCCATTGGCTGTGGTTATTTTTTTGTGAGAGCCCAATGTCGAGTTGATTGTGTGTTTCAGGCTTTAAATCTGGATTACCCACCCATTGAGAGGTGCCACCTCGCGCCATGTACAGCTCAGTCGCATCGGGATTACGATTAGTTCGACTTAGACCAATAAAACCGTCCATGTTCTGACCCAGTTGTAGCTCATAACGCAATAGCGCATTTAAGTTGTTGTCGTCTGTTTTGGTTTGCCCAGAGTAGTTCGTATAGGTGTTGTTATACAAGTTATAAGCGCTGTTGCCAGCATCGGTGGTGGCCTGTGCGTCTTTGGCTTTGGTGGTGACGTTCTCATAACGTACGCCCATAATTAACGTTTGATTCGCTTTTAATTGGGTCGTGCCCTCTAAAAATAGACTGTTTGTTGTGCTTTCCGTGTTTGGCCAAAGGTTAAAAATGGTTAACCCCGTTGGGCGTTGTACCGTTGCGGTTTTTTCAAGCTGTTCTACCTGCAAACCATAGTTTAAAGTGGTGTGGTTCACTTGGCTGCTTAATTGAATTTTTGCCCCCGTGGTTTTGACATTCGAAGGGGTTTCTAAACGAGAGGCAATCGGAGTGGTAGGTCGAAAGGTGAAGTTATCCATTAAATGATCGACTTCAGAAGCGTAGAGATCCACTTCAATGGATTGAATGTTTTGACTAATATTATCGCCTTTGTAGCTTAAGCGACTGGTTTGCCCTTCGGAGGTTGGTGAGTCCATGGTCGCACCTTGAAACAGCGCATCATCAATATAGGTTTTTTCATAAGAGACTTTAAACTCATGATCTTCATTGGGTGTCCATCCTAGGTCAATGTGCCCTTGACGACTTTCGTAGCTCGAACGAACTTCATCGCCATTGCCATCGGTATAGTTATCCGCAGACTTTTTAGAGCCTTGCAGCACGAT
>JALSJT010000202.1 GCA_026989175.1 Thiomicrorhabdus sp.
GCCTACCCGAACACTACTGGGATGTTTTCTTTGAAATTAATGAAAAAATGAAAACATCACTGGATCAAAACAACATCACCATCCCATTCCCACAGCGAGATGTGCATTTGATCAAGAGCGATGCTCTCTGAGTAAGTTCGGTTAGGTTTTTGTCTCGAAATGCGCAGTGATAGCTCCTGGTTCCTACGGTCCTCCGTGGGAATCAATCTCTCTTTATTTCTATTGCGCTACCGCAGGCATTGCTGCAAGCTTCGGGGTGGTTGTGAATTCCTCGATTTCCCCCTATTCTCTACAAAAAGAACCGAGCACAACCGTCATGACAGATCAAATATTGACCTTAAAAGAGGTCGCAGCCTACCTGAAACTCGCTGAAAAAACGGCCTATAAGCTCGCCGCTGAAGGCAAATTACCCGGTTTCAAGGTCGGGGGAAGTTGGCGGTTTAAGGCGGAAGATATCGAGCGCTGGATAGAAGAGAAGAAGAGCAAGGGGGCGAACAGATGACAAAAGAAAACCAGATCGAAACAGGGCTAATCAATAAGCTAAAAGACCTCAAATACACCTATCGCGAAGATATCCGTGACCGCGTATCACTTGAGCAAAACTTCCGCGAGAAGTTCGAGGCGCTTAACTGCGTCCATCTGACCGATGCAGAATTTGCCCGCCTACGTGATGAAATAGTCAACGCCGATGTCTTCACCGCCGCCAAAACCTTGCGCGAGCGCAATACCTTTACACGCGAAGACGGTACGCCACTTCAATATACACTGGTCAATCTCAAAGACTGGTGCAAAAACGAATTTGAAATCATCAACCAGCTACGCATCAACACCGACAACAGCCATCACCGTTACGATGTGATTTTGCTGATCAATGGCGTTCCCGTGGTGCAAATAGAACTCAAAACATTTGAAGTGACCCCGCGCCGTGCCATGGAGCAAATTGTTGAATACAAAAACGACCCTGGCAATGGCTACACCAATACACTGTTGTGCTTTATGCAGTTATTTATCGTGAGCAATGAAAATAACACGCGCTACTTTGCCAATAACCACAATCAACATTTCAGCTTTAACGCCGATGAACGCTTTTTACCGGTTTATGAGCTGGCAGGGGAAGACAACAAGAAAATTCACCACCTGCATGACTTTGCCGAACATTTTCTTGCCAAATGTACACTGGGAAAAATGATCAGCCGCTATATGGTTTTAGTGGCCAGCGAGCAAAAACTGATGATCATGCGCCCGTACCAAATCTATGCGGTGAAGGCCATTGTTGATTGCATTCATCAAAACCGTGGCAATGGCTATATCTGGCACACCACGGGCAGCGGTAAAACCCTCACATCGTTTAAAGCCTCCACACTGCTTAAAGATAATCCAGACATTGATAAATGCCTGTTCGTGGTTGACCGCAAAGACCTTGATCGCCAAACCCGTGAGGAATTCAACAAATTCCAGGAAGGCTGTGTCGAAGAAAACACCAACACCGAAACCCTGGTGCAGCGTATGCTCTCAGAAGATTACGCCGATAAAGTTATCGTTACCACCATTCAGAAGCTCGGCCTCGCACTGGACGAAAACAGCAAACGCAACCTAAGCCATAAACAAAAAGGCAAGCAGACCTATAAAGAACGGCTGGAGCCACTGCGTAACCAGCGCATTGTGTTTATTTTTGATGAGTGCCACCGCTCGCAATTTGGTGACAACCACAAAGCGATTAAAGAATTCTTCCCCAATGCGCAGTTGTTTGGTTTTACCGGTACGCCTATTTTTGACGCTAACGCCACCTACAAACAAATCGACGGCACAGTCGGCACCTTCAAAACCACCGAAGATATATTTCAAAAACAGCTGCACGCCTATACCATTACCCACGCCATTGAAGATCGCAATGTACTACGGTTTCATATTGATTATTTTGGTGAGAAGCCACAAGGCGCAAAAGACAAAACTAAACCTTCCAAGAAAAAAGGCACAGCGCCTGCGCCCGAAGCGGTGGTAAACGAAATATTAAATAAACACAGCGCCGCCACCAATCAGCACCGTTTTAACGCGGTATTGGCGACGGCTTCCATTAACAGCGCCATTGAATACTACGACTTATTCAAACGCATACAAATAGAAAGGCAGGCACAAAAACAGGCTGAAGACGAAAGCTACCAGTCATTAAATATTGCCTGTGTGTTTTCGCCACCAGCGGAAGGTAATAAAGATGTCAAACAGCTACAGGAAGACCTGATACAGGAAAAAGAGGACAACAAAAAAAATCCAGAGGAGAAGAAAAAAGCGCTAAAAGTCATCATTGCCGATTACAACAAACAATACGGCACCAACCACAGCATTAACGAATTTGATTTGTACTATCAGGATGTACAGCAACGCATTAAAGACCAAAAATACAGCAACAAAGATTATCCGCATAAAAACAAAATCGACATCGTGATTGTGGTGGATATGCTACTCACGGGTTTTGACTCCAAATATCTCAACACCCTGTACGTGGATAAAAACCTCAAACACCACGGCTTAATTCAAGCCTTCTCGCGTACCAACCGCGTACTAAACGACACCAAGCCCCACGGCATGATTCTGGATTTTCGTTATCAGGAGCAAGCCGTTAATGAAGCCATTGCGCTGTTTTCTGGTGCAAGTAAAGGCAAGGCAAAAGAAATATGGCTAGTTGACCCCGCGCCCGTTGTTATCGAGAAGTACGAAAAAGCCGTTGCTACTCTCGGTGACTTTATGGAATCCAATAATTCGGTGCGTGAACCAGAAGGGGCATACAACCTCAAAGGTGATGCAGCACGTATTAACTTTATTAATCGCTTTAAAGAAGTGCAAAGGTGAGCTGGAGCCACCTGCGTTCTCGTTCCCACGCTCCTGCGTGGGAACGCATACGGAGCATAACCAATGGGTAGAAGCCGCTATAAAATAACCCACCCAGAATTACCACACTTTATCACCTTAACCGTATTGCACTGGATTCCCGTTTTTACACGCCCTGAAACCGTGAGCATTTTATTGGAAGCCTTAACGTTCTTATCTAAAGATGGTTTGAAAGTTTATGCCTATGTTGTGTTAGAAAGCCATTGCCACCTTGTTGTACAAAGCAAAGCGCTGGATCGTGATATTGCGCGTTATAAATCCTATACAGCCAAGCAGATGATTCAATATCTTTCAAAAAATAACATTAGGCAAATTTTGGAACAGCTGGCTTTTTATAAGAAAGCCCATAAAAATGACCGTGCTTACCAGTTTTGGCAAGAAGGTGTGCATCCTGAGTTGATTCAAAATGACGAGATGATGAGGCAAAAAGTGGATTATATTCACCTTAACCCGGTTAAACGGGGTTATGTAGATAAAGCCGAGTATTGGCGCTATTCCAGTGCGAGGAATTATTCGGGACAACAGGGGTTGCTGGAGGTTTGTACGCAATGGTGAGCGAGATAGGCATTCCCACGCGGGAGCGTGGGAACGAGTTGATTCTCTACACAGTGTGTAGAGAATTGAGCGGGAGCCACCTGCGTTTGATTATGCGGGTCGATTTGGCCCAGGCTTTCTATTTTGTCGCAAAGCAAGTGCCTATCAGCACCGAAATCCACCGTTTTTTTTCGTTCCCTGAAGAGATAGTAGGATGAGTGGTAAGCCAAAGCTCTATACCTATGCAAGCATGCATAAGTTGATGGAAAGGGTTCGAGATGACCTGAATAACAAAGATTTTATCTTGCTCTTCGCCTATAACGGCACGGGCAAAACTCGTCTATCGATGGCATTTAAGGATGCGGGTAAAAAAGAGATTACACGACCGATGACAGTTGGCGACTCGGTAGGCCAGCCTCTGACAATTACCGAGGTTCAAAGCGATACCCTATATTTCAATGCTTTTACAGAAGACCTGTTTCATTGGGATAACGACCTTGAAAACGATACCGAACGCCATCTGAAGATTAATTCGGACTCTCGTTTTTTCGCCGGATTTAAAGCGCTGGCGTTGGAAGCAAAAGTCTTTGCTTACTTGGAGCGCTATGCTGATTTTGATTTCAGGATTGATTACGAAAATTGGACCATTAGTTTCTCGCGGGAGGGAAATGATTTTATTAAAGTTTCCCGTGGTGAGGAGAATATCTTTATTTGGTGTATCTTTCTTGCCATCTGTGAATTGACCATAGACGGCGCAGAAACCTATGATTGGGTAAAGTATTTCTATATTGATGACCCCATTTCGTCATTGGATGACAACAACGCCATTGCCGTTGCCAGCCACTTGGCGCAGTTGCTTAAAAACCAAAACCGAGTAAAAACAGTTATTTCATCCCATCACGGCCTGTTTTATAACGTGATGTGTAATGAGCTGAAAAGATTCAAACCTAAGCTCTATTTCCTCCATCGTGGCAATGCTCCAGACAGTTATACCTTACAAGCCACGGATGACACGCCGTTCTTTCACCATGTGGCTATGTTGAGTGAGCTGCAACAAGCATCAAAGTCGGGAAAGCTCTACACGCACCACTTCAATATGCTGCGCAGCATTCTGGAGAAAACGGCGACCTTTTTCGGGCACGACGACTTCTCCACCTGTCTGGACAACGATGATGAGGCGCTTCATGCCCGTGCCTTAAACCTACTTAGCCACGGCGGTTATTCCGTGTACGAGCCAAGAGAGATGATGGCGGACAACAAAGTGCTATTTAACGAGATTCTTGCTGGCTTTTTGCAGCGCTATCAATTCCAGTTGCCGGAAATTTTGGCGAATAAAACAACGCAAACGAGCCAACCATGATCGATAATAATCCCTCTCAATTTATTATCTACCAAAGCGAAGATGGCGAAACCAAGCTTGATGTGCGCTTTGTGGATGAAACCGTGTGGCTGACTCAGGCCTTAATGGCCGAGCTGTTTCAAACCTCCAGCGACAATATTAGCCTGCATTTGAAAAACACCTTTGCCGATGGTGAGCTGGATGAAAATTCAACTACCGAGGATTTCTCGGTCGTTCGGCAGGAAGGCAGCCGACAGGTACAGCGCCAGCTCAAACACTATAATCTGGATGCCATTATCTCGGTGGGGTACCGTGTGCAAAGCCACACCGCTACCCGCTTTCGCCAGTGGGCAACCCAGCACTTGCGCGAGTATATTGTGAAAGGTTTTGTGCTGGATGATGAGCGTTTGAAAAACCCCGATCAGCCCTTTGATTATTTTGAAGAGCTAACGCGGCGCATTCAGGATATTCGTACCGCTGAAAAACGTTTTTACCAGAAAATTACCGATATTTATGCCACCAGTGTCGATTACGATCCGACACTGGACAGCAGCATTAACTTTTTTAAAACGGTGCAAAATAAGGTGCACTGGGCAATTACGGGCCATACCGCCGCTGAGATTATTCATGACCGTGTTGATGGCGATAAGGCCAATATGGGCTTAACTAACTGGCGTGGAGCCAAGGTGCGTAAGCAGGATGTGGTGAATGCAAAGAACTACCTGAATGAAGACGAGCTGCAAGCATTGAATAACTTAGTTGAGCAGTATCTGGTGTTTGCCGAAGGTCAGGCGATGCGCCGTATTGCCATGTCTATGGCCGACTGGCTGACCAAGCTGGATGGCTTTTTAAGCTTGAATGATCGAGATATTCTTAACCATGCAGGTAAGGTGTCTCATCAGATGGCAAAGCAACTGGCCGAACAGGAGTACGATAAATTCCATCAACAGCGTTTGCACAATGCTGCTGATGAGGCGGGTAAGCACTTAGAGCAACTGACAAAAGCCGCAGAGCAATTGGCGACACCGAATAAGGTAAAAAAGGGCAACAAAAAATCATGACCAAAGAAGAGCGCAACAAACTGGGCAATACACTCTGGGGCATCGCCAACGAGCTGCGAGGCGCGATGAATGCCGATGACTTTCGCGATTATATGCTGTCGTTTCTCTTTTTGCGTTACCTGTCGGATAACTACGAGGCCGCTGCAAAAAAAGAGTTGGGGCGGGACTACCCCAAGCTTGAAGCTGGCGATACCCAAGGGGCACACTGTAAAAGCAGCCCATTAACCGTGTGGTATGAAAAAAATCCAGAGGATATCAAGGCGTTTGAAAAACAGATGCGGCGTAAAGTGCATTATGTGATTGAACCGCAACACCTATGGGGCAGTATTGCGGAGCTGGCCAGAACCCAACACGATGATTTATTACTGACCTTGCAGAATGGTTTTAAATACATTGAAAACAAATCTTTTGAAAATAGTTTTCAGGGATTGTTCTCGGAAATTAATCTGGATTCTGAAAAGCTGGGCAAAAAATACGCCGACCGTAACGCTAAACTTTGCACCATTATTACTAAAATTGCCGAAGGTATAGCCGAATTTTCCTCTGATAATGATGTATTAGGCGATGCCTATGAATACTTGATTGGCCAGTTTGCCGCTGGCTCAGGTAAGAAAGCCGGTGAGTTTTATACCCCACAACAAATATCGACCATACTTTCTGGCATTGTGACGCTGGATAGTCAGGAACCGGCAACAGGCAAAAAGAAAAAACTGAATAAAGTGCTGGATTTTGCCTGTGGTTCAGGCTCGTTGCTGTTAAACGTGCGTAATCAATTAGGCCCACACGGTGTGGGTAAAATTTACGGGCAAGAGAAAAATATTACCACCTACAATCTAGCTCGCATGAATATGCTTCTTCATGGGGTAAAGGATTCAGAATTCGAAATTCACCATGGGGATTCATTAACAAACGATTGGGGTTTGCTTAATGAAATGAACCCCGCCAAAAAACTGGAATGCGATGCCGTGGTGGCTAATCCGCCATTTAGCTATCGCTGGGAACCCTCAGAAGCCTTAGGCGAAGATTTCCGCTTTAAAAGCTACGGACTTGCGCCTAAGTCGGCTGCCGACTTTGCTTTTCTATTGCACGGCTTTCACTTCTTGGGCGATGAAGGCACTATGGCAATCATTTTGCCCCATGGTGTCTTGTTTCGTGGTGGCGGTGAAGCGCGTATTCGTACCAAGCTGCTAAAAGATAACAGTATTGATACCGTGATTGGCTTACCCGCAAACTTGTTTTTTTCAACGGGTATTCCAGTCTGTATTTTAGTATTGAAGAAATGTAAAAAGCCGGATGATGTGCTGTTCATTAACGCAAGCGAACATTTTGAAAAAGGAAAGAGACAAAACCGTTTATTGCCTGAAAACATAGACAAAATCATTGATACTTATAAACACCGCAAGGAAGAGAAACGTTATTCCCGCCGTATATCCATGGAGGAAATCGAGAAAAACGATTACAACCTGAATATTTCACGTTATGTGAGCACCGCTAAACCGGAAGCCAAAATTGATTTGCAGCTGGTGAATGGTGATTTAGTGAGTTTAGAGAATAATATTGTTTCTGCCACGACCAAGCACAATGAATTTCTTAAAGAACTTGGGTTGCCACCGCTGCCGTTTGAGAAGAATAGGAGGGGTACACATTAAAAGTTATGGGGACAGCTTCCTTCCCCGTCTGCGGTGTCACCCACCCTACGGCTATTTCTTAATAGAAAAGAATGTGCTAACGTTTATTTAACAAAACAAGAACAAGAAATAACTACCACATCCTCCTCCGGATACTTAGCGGCTCCTCCTCGCCGCTTTTTTTCTCTTTCTCTAATGCCAGCCGGTCACTTATTCCCCCCTTTGCAGCTATTTTTGGACACCCTTCTGGCTTGATTTTTCGTGAAGAAACCAAGCCAAAAGAGGATAGGTGGTGCAGTGAGGG
>JALSJT010000203.1 GCA_026989175.1 Thiomicrorhabdus sp.
AGTTACAGTTTTGCAGAGAGTGACTCTCTTTGTGGTAGTAGTACTTGTTTTTCATTAGATGGACTTATGCCTTCCGGCTATCAAGACGTTATAAGTTCTGCATTTGATGCTTGGGCATCGGTTTCAGATTTATCATTTACCCAAGTAACGGATCAAACAGGTGATATTGTTATTGATGGTGCGCTATGGGAACAGGAGGAAAATTTTATTCAGTTGGGATACGGTGGGTTTGAAGCCACTTATTTTTCAAATGGGTTTGAAACGATCAGTTATATTTCAAGTGGTTTTTTGTATTTTAACGAGGATGTGTCTTGGTCGTTAGACAATAGTGAAACCCCGTTGTTTGATGTAGCACTGCATGAAATTGGGCATGCGTTAGGCTTATATCATTCAGATGACCCAACCGCATTAATGTATTATGAATATACAGGCACAAATTCACTACAAGCAGATGACATTGCAGGCATTCAATTCTTATACGGCGCTTCTACGGTTTCGCCTGTGCCTGAGCCATTAACCTACCTAATGTTTTTGTTAGGTTTAGCGATGATGGCTGGAATGGGTCGTAGAGCAGTTAATCGCTCATAACGAAACTGTTTTTGTCTGTTTGAAGAGAAGGGAGGTAAATTTTTACCTCCCTTTTTTTATGGAGAAAAAAGAGTCACTAAAAGTAATACCGCACTTTTAAGTTCAGTAAATCGTCCTGTTGATAACTCTGTATAAAAATATTATTGGGGTCAGGGTTGGTTATCCAGCGCCCGATTAATTCGGCGGTCCAATTGTCGCCAATACGGCGGGACGCTTCGAGTGACCAAATTTGAGATTGATCGTCTAGGTCGATAATATGACCCAACAGTATCTCGGTGCTTTGTTCGTCGTTAAACACCCATCTTAGTCCGCTCATCCAGTCTTTTTGAAAGGGGGTGATCGCCTGCCATTCGTCATAGAGATACTCGCCAATAACGCCTAAGTCGTACACGGTGTCGTTGATGCCGACCAGTGTGTATTCAACCCCTGCGACCAGTGCATTGGATTGATACGCTGTAAATTGATTTTGGGCGTTTAGTTGATGGCTGTTGCGGTGAATGACCTCTGCTTTGAGCAGTAGGTCGTTTACGATGTATTGTGCGTCTAACCCAACCTGTTGGCTTTGCACGTACATGGGCAGTAGTTTGGGTTGGTTTTGTTCGGTGACCACTTGGAACAGTGGCGTTCTTTGTGTGCCGTTAAAATAGCTGATGCCGAGGTCTAAGTGATCAAAACTGTGATTCCAGCGCAGGGCAAGGTCGAGTGTGTTGGTTTGGTGTTTACTTTGATAGCGTGGGGCTTGGTCGGCAATGGGGAGATTAAAACGAGAGCGTGTTTCTAAATCGCCAAATTGCAACGGTCTAAAATTGGGCAGTAACATAACATCCAGCGTGCCCCACTCTTTAATGAGCATACCTTGTAGCATCGCTTGGCCTAAACGTGCTTCGTCGTCTAGGCTTTCGATCAGATCAACTTGATTGACCACATCGACTAAATGACGCGATTCGGTCGTGCCCCAAAATACTTTGCCAATGCCAGCGTGAATCTCCCATTCGTCGGCGTATTGGTAGAACATCAACTCTCGAATATCGGCATGGGTGCGACTGGGGCTGGTGGCGTCGTAACGATAGAACAGTTGTGCTTTGATTTCACGATTGCTGTCGATTGCATAGTAGAGTTCGGGTTCAATAAAGAGCGAATAGTAAGCACGGTGTTGTTCTGGGTATTTGGCTTCTTGAAAGAAGTTTAAAATTTCTCCCCCCCCCTTACCGCTGAGTTCGACTGCCAGAGAGGGGGGGGAGAAAAAAATAGAACTGCTTAAAATGCAGCCTGTTAAGGTGTTATTGAGTGGTCTTTTTAAGCACATTTTCATCTTTTAACGCAGTCGTTTGAGTTTGCTTTTGTGAAAGTCAGACGCTTTTAACCCTGTTTTAAACTGGTAGTTTGAGATATTCACAATAGAGCGTTTGCCCGTTTGGTGATTCACCATATCCAACTTGTTTGGACGCCAATATTTCTCTAAATATTGCTGATAGCCTGAAAAAGTTAAGGTTTTTAGCAGGGCATTTTTGCGGTCATAAAAATCAATCTTAATCGGGCGGTATTCGGCAGTGTCAATCCAAGCGACCTGCTTGGTGTACCCTGAAAACTTATCGGTTGGATAACGCTCGCTCACAAAGCAGGTTAGCCCGTCACCACACGGTTCGTCACGCAGGTATTTATAGGTGTACTTGCCCACCTCTTGCGAACTCATGTCTTCATAAGCAAACTCACTGCCCATAAAAGGCCCCGATTTATTGCGAGAGCTAATACGCTTAACCCGTTTTAAGGCCGGCAGATAGAGCCACTGATCGTCTGCGCCTTGTATGTGGCTAAAGGTTAAAAAGGCGGTACCTTTGATGTCGCGTGGCGTATCAAAAATGGTGAGGCTTTTGTCACCATCGCCCTGTACCTCTAAGGTTTTACTGCGCATGGTTCGCTTGCTGGAATCGCCATGACGGTTCAATAAAATCATCTCCATGGTGGAGGTTTGATCGCCCCAGCCGTTATCACGAAGATCGGCCTCTTGTGCAATGGCAAGTCCTTTCTCTTCTGGTGTTTGGGCGAGAAGGGGGGGGGATAAAAAGATCAGTGCGAGGCTGAATCCAATAGGGGTAAATAATGTGGGTTTCATCGGGGTTTCCTTGGCTTTACAAAGGCTAAGAGCTTAGTGTTTGAATGATAAACCCAAGCCACATGATAAGTAAAATACACACGCTGAGTAAAAAAGATCTCATGCGATGTAAGACGTTATTGGTTTGAATATGAATCGTGCTATGGACAATACGGGTGAATATAAATAACCATGCACCGATTAAAAATCCGATGTGATAGGTTTCAGTCACGAGTAGTAGCGTTATGAGCATATAAAATAGAACGGGCAACTCAAATTGATTTTGAAAATTACTACCGTAACGTAACATACGCTCAGGGGCTTTACCTTCGTTGTGTTTAAAATAGTTAAGAGAGGTTTGTCTATTTTTGACGGCATTTATTCGAGCTTTAACCATTAAAAATCCAATAGTAAAGGTTAACAAAACCTGTGCAAAAAGTGGGTAAAGAAGTAATTTATCCATTGTTTGGTTCCTTTGCTATTTTATGAATACCTGTGCGTTTCTCCTTTTTAACAGGGTCTTTGTCCACCTTTAACAGCAGAACAGGTAGGAATAAGAAATCGAGTATTAATGCCGAGGCGATGGTAATGGCCATTAACATGCCCGTCTGTTGATTGACCAAAAAGGTCGATTGCGACAGCAGGGCAAAGCCAGCAATCAGCACAATGGTGGTAATCCACAGTGCTTGTCCAACGGTGGAGAAGGCGTAGCGAATGGCATCGGGCGGGGTGAGTTTCATTTCACGACGAGCACGAATGTATTTGCTTAAAAAGTGTACCGTGTCATCGACCACAATTCCGATTGAGATGGCAAAGACAATGGAGGCCGCCATGCCCAGTACGCCATAGGTGAGCGCCCAAATACCGACCGCCATAATGGCGGGTGTTAGATTGGGGATTAAACTCAGCGCACCCAGTTTTACATTTTTAAGTGCAAACAGCAGAATGAGAGAGATAAGCACCAGCGCAATGGCGGAACCGCTCATCATCTGTTCGATATTACGCATGGTAATGTTGGAGAACATGATGTCGGTACTGGTGCCTTTTACGTGCATGACGGGTGGCGTATGATCGACCAACCACTGCTCAGCACGCTGGTTAAAGTCGATGATCTGTGAGGTGGATAAGTTGTCGAGTGTGACCGCAATTTTGGTCGCCGATTTATCAACATTGATTTGGTTATTCAGATCCAAACCGTAGGGCAGTGACATTTCGTACAGCAGTAAATATTGTGCCGCTAAGTCTTGTTGCTCTGGGATTTTGTACCAAGCGGGATCATCACCATGAAGGTTTTGGTTGAGCCGTTTTAAGGTATCGGCAATGCTGTTGACGTGCACCACCTCTGGTTGCGCCTCGAGCCAGTCTTGAAACTGGGCAATATTGGCTAAAAATTCAGGGTGATTAATCCCTTGTGGTTCGCCCGACTCAACCGAATAAAACGCCATGCTAATGCCGGTTAGATTGTCGATGACATAATCGGAGTCCTCTCTAAATTGTACCGATTCATCAAAGTATTCGACAAAATTATCATCAATGACCATGTTTGGAATCATCGCGGCAAAAAAGACAATCATAATGGTGTTGCCCCAAAAGAGGGGTTTTTGGCGTTTAATGACAAAATCGGCCAGTTTGGCCATGGTGTCTTTTTGATCAGAGTCTTGTTTCACTTTCACCTGAACGGGTAGCGCGGAGATCCAAGCGGGTAAGAAAATGACGGTGAATAAAAAGGCAAACATAACGCCGACAGCTGTGATGTTGCCAAGATCATGAAAAGGGGGCGCATCACTGGCGTTCATTGCTAAAAAGCCAATGGCGGTGGTAATGCTGGTTAAGAAAATGGGACCAATGTTAATGCGCATACTCTCGACAATGGCATCATTTTTACTGTAACCGCGTTTCATTAAGGCGAGCATGGAGATTAAAAAGTGAACACTGTCGGCGACCGCCAAGGTCATGATAATGGTGGGAGCGGAGGCGGAAGGGGGCGTGAGTGCAATGCCAAACCAACCCGCCATTCCCATGGCGGTGGTAATGGAGAAGGCGATGACAAAAATAATCCCCATCAGAGAGGAGAACGATTTAAGCAGCACCAAGAGCATAATAAAAATAAACAGGTACATCAGCGGGATGAGTGTACCCATATCGACCATGCTGGCCTCGGTAAAGGCGTGGTTGAGCATGGTAATCCCACTGGCGTGTACTTCAAATTGCGGGTATTTGGTTTTAAACTCCTCAATGAGGTCGCGCGTAAAATAGACCGCCTCGGGGGTTTCGGTTTGGTTTTGTTGTGAGAACTGGTTAATGATATTAATGCCCGTGACGGTACCCGCTTCATTAATTAACGAGTGCACTAAACGGGGTTCGGACAGAGCAATTTTTCGAATTCGATCCAGCTCGGTTTGGCTTAGATTTTCGGCTTGATACACTAAGTCTTCAACAATTAAGTCATCCTCTTCCGCATAGGTATATTGGTAGTTACTAATGGAATCGACACGGCTGGAGTAGGGGATTTGCCACGCTTGTTCGGTTAACCACTCCACGGCGGCAAGGTTTTCGGCAGTAAAAAGGTTGCCCCCTTTTGGGGTCAGCGCAATGAGGATATTGTCCTCTTTGCTGTAGGTGTCTTGTAGCTTCTCAAAGGCGAGTAGTTCAGGGTTTTCATCACTGAAAAACACTCGATAGTCGGTATCAAAGGTAAGGTTTTTCGCGCCACTGGCAATCAGTAGCGCGATCAGAAAAGAGAGTAAAATTACCCACCAGCGAAACTGAATGAGTTTTAAGGTATAGGCTTGAATCAAAGAGGGCTGCATCAGAACTTCCAAAACTTGATAAAAAATAGACTCTCTATCTTACGGGATGGACGGGGTGGTGAGTACATTAATTTATCAACACATTGTTTCATATATAGAACAGGGCAACCACAGGGGGTTGCCCCTACGGTGATCTAAAATAGATGGTTAAATTTTTACCCCCTCCCTTTTTCTAAGTTCAGTAAAAATTCTTTGCGCCAAATTCCACCACCATAACCCGTCATACTGCCATCTTTACCAATCACTCGATGGCAAGGAATGAGAATACTGATTCGGTTATTACGATTGGCATTGGCGACCGCTCTAACCGCTTTTGGATTTTGAATGGCATCTGCCTGTTCTTGGTAGCTACGGGTTTCACCATAAGGAATTGTTTGCAGTGCGCGCCAAACTTGCTGTTGAAAAGGCGTGCCCCGAATATCCAGAGGCAGATCAAATTGCGTGAGATGGCCTGAAAAATAGGCTTGAAGTTGCTGGTTTAGTAAGGCAAAAAAAGGACTATCGCCTTCTGAGCCGTTTAACCGATAATCTTTTTGTAAGCGTGACAGTTGCATCCCCACTCGATCGGTATCGGTAAACTCTAACAGACAGATTCCTTGATGGGTTGCGCCCGCCAGCAATTCGCCAAAGGGGGTTTGAATTTGAGTGAGTACGATTTTATTATGGGTCATTCTGTGCGCTCAATTTAGGCCATCCAACTTAGACAATTCATCGGCAATAAACTCAATTAAGGTGGTAAGCGCTTTGGTCGGGTGGATTCGACTCGGGTAAACGGCGTAAATATTGGGGTGTTCAAAGGGGGTCTCGGGCAGTAACTTGACCAGTTGCCCTGACTTAATGTCGGCTTCACACAGTATATCGGGTAGAACAGTTAGGCCTTGTGCCCCAATGCATAATTGCTTGTTTAAGGCCATGCTATTACTGGCGAGTTGGTAGTTATCAATCAAGATTGGCTCTGACCCTTTTAACGAAAGGTAGCCGTTGGTGACGTTGATGATAATGTTTTTATGCTGATTAATTTCTTCAATATTGCGTGGGGCTTCGTGGGAAAGTAGATAGATTGGGCTGGCGTACAGCCCCATTTTTGCGGTTGCAATGCGTTTGGCAATGTAGCTGGAGTCTTCGAGTTCGCCAATACGAATGGCAAGATCAAATCCTTGTGAAATTAAATCTTGATTGTGTGTGCTTAAATCCAGTTCAATTTTAATATTGGGGTGTTGGTCTAAAAACTTGGGCAGTACTTCACTTAAAAACCCGGTACCAAACTCAGGGGGCATGGTAATGCGTAAATGCCCTGTAATGTCTTTGTGATATTGGCTGGTTTGGCTGTGGGCATTTTGTAGATGAGTAATGAGGGGTAAACAGTGATTAAAAAACTGCTCTCCCGCTTTGGTTAATTTTATTTGTCGAGTCGAGCGGTGTAGCAGTCGGGTTTGTACTCGATTTTCTAAGGTTTGAATATGGCGTGACAATGTGGACTTTGACAATGAGAGCCGTTGCGCGGCTTTAGTGTAGCTGCCACATTCGATAATGGTGACAAAGTAATAAATTTGATTTAAATCCACAGTTATTTAGGTGTCCATAAAAAGATTAAGGGTTATCAGCTATGCAAAGAAACGCATTTAATACTAGAATACCAAGACTAAAATAAAAGGGATAGAGCATGTCAGACGTTAATATCAACATTCAAGCAGTAAAAGCGTATTTATTAGGGCTTCAAGAAGATATCTGTCAGCAGTTGGCAGCGGAAGATGGTGGCAAAGATTTTATTGTCGATGAGTGGGAACGCGCCGGAGAAGAGGGTGTTATGGGGCTTACGGGTGGTGGACGTACGCGTGTGATGGAAGGTGGTAAGGTCATTGAAAAAGGGGGGGTAAACTTTTCACATGTGAGAGGAAAGAATTTACCGCCTTCAGCGACCGCACATCGTCCTGAGTTAGCAGGACGCTCGTTTCAGGCATTGGGTGTGTCGTTGGTGATTCATCCGCACAACCCTTATGTACCGACCTCTCATGCCAATGTTCGTCTGTTTGTGGCAGAAAAAGAGGGTGAAGCGCCTGTTTGGTGGTTTGGGGGTGGCTTTGATTTAACGCCTTATTATCCAGTAGATGAGGATATTGTGCATTGGCATAAAGAGTCCAAAGCCGCGTGTGACCCGTTTGGAGACGAAATTTATCCAAAATATAAAGAGTGGTGTGACGAGTATTTTTATTTAAAGCACCGCAGTGAAACCCGTGGCG
>JALSJT010000204.1 GCA_026989175.1 Thiomicrorhabdus sp.
CATCGGTGATGGTTCCCGACAGCATGATGGGGACTTCATAACCGATCTCTTCTTCCACTTCTTTGACCGCAAAAATGGCGGCTTTGGCGTTTAACGTATCAAACACGGTTTCAATCAGAATGGTGTCTGCTCCGCCTTCAAGCAACGCCACGGTGGCTTGTTTAAAGGCCGTGACCAGTTCATCAAAACAGGTGTTTCGATAGCCAGGATCATTCACATCGGGCGAGATAGACGCGGTACGGTTGGTAGGGCCAAGTACGCCCGCAACAAAGCGAGGCTTACCATCTTCTGCTTCGGCAATATCACACGCTTCTCGCGCAAGTTTAGCGGACTGGAAGTTGATTTCAGTGACGTAATCCTCCATGTCGTAATCGGCTTGCGCAATGGTGGTGGCATTAAAAGAGTTGGTCTCAAGAATGTCGGTGTCTTGACGTAGAAAAGCTAAATGGATGTCTCGAATAACATCTGGTTTAGTCAATACCAAGATGTCATTATTGCCTTTGATGTCCATGTGATAGTCGGTAAAACGATCCCCGCGAAAGTCCTCTTCGCTTAAATGCAGGTCTTGCACCATGGTGCCCATGGCACCATCCAGTACGACGACGCGTTCATTTAGTAAGGTTTTTAAGGCATTTAAGCGTTGGGTACGTTGGGTCATTTAAGCATCATCATATTCGGGTGAGGGGGCGATATTTTAACGGAAAGCGTTGAATTCTTAAATGTTTCTAGTGAATAAAATAGGGGGGGAGAAAATTTTAGCGCACTTTTTTCAAGGTGGCTTGGGTGATCTTGTACCGAGAAAGGGGGCTAAATTTCGCCTATTAATCTTGAAAATTTAGTAAAATATCTGGCTATTATAATTATATCGTTACTCCACTCAAATAATGATATGTCATGCCTAACCTTCCTCAAGTAAAAGAGATCTTTCATGAAGCAGAAAATTGCGCAAATATTAGCCGATGTTGTTCAACAGTTAAAAGAGCAGAGGGTGATTCCTGAATCGCTGAACCCGAGAGTGAATGTTGAAAATACACGAGATAAAGCGCATGGTGATTTTGCGACCAATTTGGCGATGATGCTCACCAAAGCGGCGGGTATGCCGCCAAGAGCGTTGGCTGAAAAAATTGTTGCGTTGGTGGCCGATGAGGCGGTGATTGAAAAGGTTGAGATTGCGGGACCGGGATTTATTAACTTTTTTGTCAATGACTCCGCTAAATTTGCAGTGGTTAAAACAGTGCTGAGTCAGCAAGGTGATTTTGGTCAATGCAATGTGGGGCAAGGGCGTTCAGTATTGGTAGAGTTTGTTTCGGCAAATCCAACGGGGCCTTTGCATGTAGGGCATGGTCGAGGTGCGGCTTATGGAGCCAGTGTTGCGAACTTATTAGCCGTGGCAGGATTTAAGGTCTCTCGTGAGTACTATGTGAATGATGCTGGGCGTCAGATGGATATTTTGGCGACCTCTGTTTGGTTGCGTTATTTATCGTTGTGTGGCGAAACGTTTGTTTTTCCAAGCAACGGCTATAAAGGCGACTATATCTATGCGATCAGTGAGTCTTTGAAAACTCAGTTTGGTGAGACCTTAAAACGAACCGCTTTAGAGGTGTTTGCGGGAGTGACGCCTGATGAAGGGTGTGAAGAGGGGGATAAAGAAAAACATATTGATGGTCTGATCGTTAAAGCAAAAAACCTGTTGGGTGCCACGCATTACGAGGAAGTCTTTAGTGCCGCAGTAAACAGTATTTTATCGGATATTAAAGAAGATTTAGCTGGGTTTGGTGTGACATTTGAAGAGTGGTTTTCAGAGCGCGCTTTAATGGAAACGGGCGTGATTGATGCGGCGATTGAAAAGTTGCAAGCGGCCGATAAAATTTATGAAAAAGGTGGCGCACTTTGGTTCCGATCGACCGATTATGGCGATGAAAAAGATCGTGTTGTGGTGCGTGAAAATGGCTTAAAAACCTACTTTGCCTCAGACATCGCCTATCACTTCAATAAGTTAGAGCGCGGCTTTGATCTGTTAATTGATATTTGGGGTTCCGATCATCATGGCTACGTACCACGGGTCAAAGCGGCGATGCAGGCAATGGATACCAACCCTGATGCACTCGAGGTATTGTTGGTGCAGTTCGCTATTCTGTATAAGGGGGGGGAGAAATTAGCGATGTCAACGCGAAGTGGTCAGTTTGTGACGTTGCGTGAGTTGCGTGATGAAGTTGGACGGGATGCCGCGCGTTTCTTCTATGTGCAACGGAAATCAGAACAGCACATGGATTTTGACTTGGATTTAGCGGTCTCTAAATCCAATGAAAACCCAGTCTATTATATTCAGTATGCCCATGCGCGAATTTGTCGTGTACTGGTGCAGTCGGAAGAGAAAGGCTATGTCTTTGATGCTGAAGTAGGATTGGCTTCGTTGGGTCTTCTTGAGAGTGAGCAAGAGGTACACATTGCCACGGAATTGGCAAAATACCCAGAGATTGTGGCACGTGCCGCTTTGGTTTATGAGCCACATCAGATCGCCTATTATTTAAAAGATTTAGCACACGCACTGCATGCTTATTACAATGCGAGCCAGTTTATTGTGGAAGATGATGCCTTGCGTCAAGCACGCTTAACGCTGATCTCTTCGGTGCAACAAGTGCTCAAAAATGGCTTGGCAATTTTAGGTGTGTCTGCGCCAGAGAAGATGTAAGTGACTCGGGATTATCGCCATGGTCATGGCCAGAAACAGTCGTTTCAGCGCCGGTCTCAACAAGAAGCGCCGAGTAAGGAGGCCTCCTCTGTCGGTGCAATCTGGTGGGCGACCATTATTGTTTCTACTGTATTAATCGCTGTTTTTTTTATTGTTAAACACTTCTTGATGCAAGAAAGTGCGCCTTTAAAAATAACGGATCAAGTGGTGCTTCAAGAAGAGGGGGAAGAAGAGTCGATCGCGTCGCCTGAAGCCGTGGTTGAATCGTTATCGTTGCAGGCAACTGAGGACGTATTACAAGAGGACGAGTCTGAGAGTGTCGACACAAAAGTTTTGAAGCACTACTCTTTTTATCATGGCTTAAGTCAAACGGAAGTGGTGGTTGAGGCGGAGTTGATTTCAGTCGCGTTAACGCAACCTTATTACATTCAGGCGGGCTCTTTTGGTTCGGAAAAGGTTGCCAAGCAAGAGCAGAGGCGTTTAGCAAAGCATGGACACGTTTTAACGGTTTCCGCTCTAACCAAGGGCAGCCGAACTTATTATCGTTTACGGGCGGGGCCTTTTACCGATCGGCTTGTTATGAATAAACAACGTAATGAGCTACGAAAGTTTGGTGTGGATACGTTGTTAATTAAAGCGACCAAGTGATGGTACGATAATTTTTTAAATCCAGTTACTTGCTACTCTCTGGGGGAATTTGTGTTTCATCAATCACACAGTTTCGACCGCTGTTTTTGGCTTGATAGAGTGCTTTGTCTGTACGCTCAATAAAGGACTTTGCATCTTCATAGTCTCCTCGGTAGGTCGCGACACCAAATGAGGCGGTAATGGTTTTAAGTGGCTCGGATGAGTTTTTCCGTTTTAAGTGGGCGGACTGAATCGCCTCTCTAATTTGATGCGCACGTTCGACGGCTTCGTCTAAACTGGAGTTTGCGAGTAAAATAGCAAATTCTTCCCCCCCATAGCGACAGATGGTTTCATTGTCCGTTTTGTCTTTTTGCATAATACTGGCAAAGTAACGCAGTACACTGTCACCGACCAAATGACCATAGGTGTCATTGAATAACTTAAAGTGATCAATATCACAAAGAATCATCGCGAGGCTTTCAGGGGCATTTTCCGCTTCCAGCATGAGCTCTTCAATGGCATTATTAAACGCTTTTCGATTGCCTATTTGGGTTAGTTCATCTTTTAAGGCTTCCGCTTGTGCTTCTTGTAACTGTTTACGAAGCTCTTTCACCGCTTCAGCATTGTGAATCATCTCATTCTGAATATTGAGAGAGCCCTCTTTAATTGAAGAGGCGGCGCTGATTACGGAGTCTGTGATGCGTTTAATATCTTCACTGTTTAAGTCTGGATTGGAGAGTTCACTGGAGCACTCATCAAGCTGCTGGGTGTGACTTTCTAATTTGTCACTCCATGCATTCATTTTTTTGACCATCGCATCAATTAAGCGTCGAAAGGCTCGGTCAAACTCAGAAGTGCTATCTTCTTTTTCTGCTAGGTAGGTGTCATAAAGTCGTTTACCAACTCGATCATTGTAGCCAAAAGGGTCATTTAAAATTGCATCCATCTCTTGGCGTAGGGCAGGGATGTTCCCTTTAACATATTGATACCAAACATAGTAATTTAGCGGGCTGGGGTTGATGTTTTGCTCTTTAAAGGTCTCAACGAGCCTGTCAAAAATACGAATGGCTTTTTGGGGGGCATCTTTTACATCAACGATCATAATGAGTTTAGACCTTTTTTTGAACAGAGAAAATTTCTGAGTGTGTTCGACAATTCTAACATGAATAAAATAGGGATAGTTAATGTTGAAAACAGCTCTATTTAAAAAAGGGGTAAGGGGTCTATGTTTCTTTATTTCGAGTGGTATAAATAAGGAGAACAGAGTATAGTTTGGCGATAGAAAAAAGATGTTAAACAATCGATATAGGAGTAGAAAATGCTGAATGCAAGTCAATTAGACGAGATGGCGAGAAAGATAGCGGGCGTGATTCCACAAGGGGTGGGTGGGATTCCTTCCGAGGTTCAAGCACAAGTTAAAGTCATTTTAGCACGCACATTTGAAAAAATGGATCTAGTGAGTCGAGAGGAGTTTGATATTCAGGTTGCGGTGTTGGCGAAAACACGACAAAAGCTTGAAAAACTTGAGAAGACGGTGGCAGATCTTGAAAAATAAGGGTTCATTATGAACCTTGCAGAGGTGACAAGTCGGGCATTAAATGGCATTCACTCGCCAAAAGTTTTGGTTGAGGTTCATGCGAGCAATGGGTTGCCCTCGTTTTCGATTGTGGGACTGCCTGAAGCCTCGGTTAAAGAGAGTAAGGATCGAGTTCGCAGTGCGTTATTGAGTTCAGGGTTTGAGTTTCCAGCAAAAAGAATCACGGTTAATTTAGCCCCCGCGGATCTTCCAAAATCTGGTGGGCGTTATGACTTACCGATTGCGGTGGGTATTTTGGTGGCAACCGGGCAACTAAATGCGGTGAATCTCTTCAATTTTGAATTGATCGGTGAGTTGGCATTAAATGGAGAGATCCGTGCTGTAAAAGGGGCGTTACCCAGTGTTCTTGCGGCTAAAGAGGACGGTAAGTCTTGTATTTTACCGGTGAATAATGATGAGGAGGCGATGGTCTCTTTACTGGATGGACAAGAGCAAGCATACTTTGTTTTGGTTAAAGACTTAAAAGAGGTGTGTCAGGTTTTGCAAGGGGAGAGGATCTCTCAACCCGAAATGTATGCAGGAATTCACTCAATAGCATCGTTGCATTATGACCGTGATTTGTCTGATGTGGTGGGTCAATATCAGGCCAAGCGAGTGTTGGAGATTTGCGCCAGTGGACATCACTCTTTAATGATGGTTGGTCCTCCGGGTTCTGGTAAAAGTATGCTGGCTTCTCGTTTGGTAACATTGCTGCCACCATTAACCAATGAAGAGGCGATTGAATCTGCTGCGATTCATTCAATTTCAAATGCAGACGTTCGGATTCAGGGGTTTTATCAGCGACCGTATGAAAGTCCGCATCATACCTCATCGGCGGCGGCCTTAATTGGCGGTGGCTCTTATCCAAAACCTGGTTCGATCTCTTTGGCGCATCACGGAATTCTATTCTTAGATGAGTTACCAGAGTTTAATCGTAATGCGTTAGAAGCGTTGCGAGAACCATTAGAGACAAAGCATGTGGATATCTCTCGGGTGAATCAACAGATTCGCTTTCCCGCGGATTGCTTGCTTGTCACGGCAATGAATCCTTCGCCATCTGGATTTTTTTCGGACGACCCACTAGGTCGTTGTACGGATACGCCTGATCAGATTGCTCGGTATCAGAAGAAAATTTCAGGGCCTTTGTTGGATCGAATAGACCTTCACTTGGAAGTTCCGCCTGTTGATATTTCTGAATTACAGGGAGAAGGAGAGCGGGGTGAGAAGAGTGCGGATGTTCGTCAGCGTGTGATGACAACACGAACTATTCAATTGGAGCGTCAAGGGTGTTTAAATTCTGCATTAACGGTACCGGATTTACAGCATTATGTCTCGCTAGATAGCATGAGTAAAACCATTTTAGAGGGTGCGGTTAATCAGTTAGGGCTCTCTGCACGTGGCTATCATCGCGTCTTACGTATTGCTCGAACCTTAGCCGATATGTCAAATTCAAAGACGGTAGAGAGCCCGCATATTGCAGAGGCTTTAAGCTATCGCGCTTTAAATCGGAGTAAGGTGTAATGGATCCTATTTTAATTACGGCTTTAGTGGTTGGTTTTTTAGGAGGGGTGCACTGTTTAGGCATGTGTGGTGGCGTCGTTGGTACTTTGACCTTTAGCTTGGACTCAAAAGTACAAGCCAGTTGGTGGCGAATGTTGCCTTATCAGATGGCTTATAATTTAGGTCGCATTTCAAGTTATGTTCTGATTGGGGCGCTATTTGGCTTTTTGGGCGCATCCATTGGTTCAATTGCAACCTTTCTCCCGATTCAGCAAGGGTTGCAGGTGGTTGCTGGGTTGTTTATGATTGCGTTAGGGTTGTACTTGGGCGGTTGGTGGTTCGGTATTGTTGTGATTGAGCGCGTTGGACAGGTGGTTTGGAAAAAAATAGCCCCTTACACCAAACGATTAGGAGCGGTTAAAACGATTCCTCAAGCGTGGTTATATGGTCTTATTTGGGGCTGGCTACCGTGTGGGTTGATTTATAGCATGCTGATTATGGCAATGAGTTCAGGGAGTGCAATGGACGGAGCTTTGATTATGTTTGCGTTTGGTCTAGGAACTTTACCCAATTTATTGTTGATGGGAGTGTTTGCCTTTTATTTTACTAAGTTGGCTCAAAACCGATGGGTTAGACGATTTGCGGGGATAAGTGTTATCTCAATGGGGATTTGGCAGCTTTATCTTGCTTTTTCAGTGAGCGTTTAGATGCGTGCTATCCCCTGTATTTTTTAGGGGATAGCCGTGGATGGATTACTCTTGTGAGTAGTCTTTATCGACGGTTGCGTAGTTAATGTTGATATTCAGCGCCTCAATGAGTTTTCCCATGGCGTTGAGCGTTCGATACTGTGCGGTATTGAGCTCCGCTTCGGTTTCAATTCGAGTTAATTGCGCACTGATATACTCATTTTCGGTGTTGAGCAGATCCAAGAGGGAGCGACGTCCTAAATGGAACTGTTTACGATAACCCTGTAAGGTTTCGTAGGTCAGTTGAATGTGTTGGTCAATATAGATCATCTGCTCTTCTAAATATTCATTCGCTGCCCAAGCGTAGCTTAGATTTTCAATGGTTTGTCTGCGAGAGTTGTTTCGGATCTCTGTTGCTTGCTGTACTTCACTGGCGGCGGAGTCTCGTTGTGCGATATCTTTTCCGCCATTATACAAGTTGTAACGGAGTCGTAACATCGCTTGTAAGTTATGATTCTTTCCTTCAAACCCATTGATATTATTGTCGAGTGTTTTTTGAAGTTCTAAATCAATTCGTGGGTAATAAGCTTGCGCAGCCGTCGCATGTTGTGCTCGGGCTTCCGCAATGTCGGCATTAGCAGAGCGCAGTGTTGGATGATCTGTTAACGCAATATTAATCGCTTCTTCCAACGAAGATGGGAATTGAAATTGCATGGTTGGTTTGATTAACTGTGTTTCGGGCATGCGACCGAGTACCCGTTGAAATCGAGAGCGGGCATCAATGTAATTGTTACGTGTAGAGATTAAATTTGAGTTCGCAAGCGCCAGTCGTGCTTTTGCTTGATCGACTTCAACCTGGTTTCCAATACCGGCTTCTGTGCGCTGTTTAATTTGATCTAAAATTCGTTCATGTGTCGCTTTGCTTTCACGCGCTAATCGCATTGAGTCTTGTTGTTTTACCAACTCAATATAAGCGACAACCATATCGATGGCAATTTTATTTGCCGTCGCTTGAGCATTGTAGCCTGCGGCATCTAAACGTGCGGTTTGACGGGAAATCTCATTAACCGTGGCATACCCTTCAAAAAGATTTTCAGTCAAACGCAAGCTGGCTTCGGTTCTCGCTAAGCTGGTTTTGGGGGAACCTTCGCGTTCAATCTCTTCTAAGCCAATGCCTGCATTGAGATCAATTTTAGGATACCAGCTGCCTTCGGCACCCTTTAGGTCGGCCTGTACTGCTTGATGTATTTTAAGTTGTTCACGAAACTCTGGATTATGCAGTATGGCATCTTCCACTGTGGTTGCCAGATCCATGGCATAGCTGGTATTTGTCATGCTGAATAAAGCAACAATACCACTAAGTGTGACTAAAAATTTAGGGCGTGAGAATGGTCTATTCATAGATAAGGTTCTTTTGTGTAGTAGGTAATTATCAGTATTCTACCAGTTGTGTATCTTTAAAGCTAAGGCTAATCGATCAGATACTTGAAGTTTTTCAAAAACATTATGTAGGTGTGATTTTACGGTGCGTTCTGTAATGCTTAATGTCTTGGCGATTTCTTGGTTACTTTTCTTGTTAAGCACTTGTTCAACCACTTGAATTTCTCTAGGGGTTAGTTCCTTTTTCCAATCACTGCTTTTAATCGGGGATTGACCAACTTGACCAATCATCGCTTGCATGATCTCTGAGCCTAGCCAAATGCTTCCTGAGTTAATGGTTGTGAGTGCTTGCTGAATTCGATCGGCTGTTGCATGGGTATTCAGATACCCTTTTATGCCTTTTTTAAAAAGCTCTATGCCCTCTGTTGTTGAAGGTCTATCACTAAAGGCTAAAACATCAAAGCCTTGTTGACACAGCAGTGAAATCTTTTCTGGATTCATGTTACTGGATAGATGAATAAGTAAAATAACATCGGAATAAGAAAATTCTTGACTGAGCGTTTCTAGATCGTAAAGAATTTTAGCATCCGAACCACAAGCAGTTAGCCAGTTTTTTAGGGCGTTTGGACTGTTTATAAAAATTAAAGGGCGTTTCATTTGCATCTTTAGCCTTAATTTGATTAAAGGTAAGTGGTCTATTCAAAGGGGTATTCATTATTTTTTGAATGCCTTCCCCCCCCCCAGCCACTAAGTGCGTATTATATACAATATTTTTAGCAGTATCATTTAATTTTATGACTCTCTTAAGGCTTGGTCTTTGGCTTTGATTATCGGCTTTAACAGGTAGTCTAGTAACGTATGTTTACCCACAATAATATCAACACTTGCGGTCATTCCTGGGAGTAGGTATAAAGGGTTGTTTGCGGTGCCTAAATGGTTCTCATTGGTCTTAATTCGAGCAATATAGAAGCTGTTTCCCTCTTCATCGGTAATCGTATCGGCAGAAATTTGTGTGACAACCCCGTCTAATCCACCATAGATTGAGAAGTCATAGGCGGTAAATTTAACCTTTGCCGTGAGTCCGTTGTAAATAAAGCCGATGTCGGCGGGTAGGATTTTGGTTTCAAGGACGAGAGTGTCATTTTCGGGAACAATTTCTATAATATCGCTTCCTGGTTGAATAACCCCACCAATGGTATTTACAAAAAGTTGCTTGATGGTTCCACTAACGGGAGACCTTATTTCGGTTCGAGTGACTCGGTCGGCCAATGCCGTTTTGGACTTTTCAAGTTGACTGATCTCTGCCAGTACTTGGTTGAGCTCTTCATGCGCTTCATTCATAAAGTTCTCTTTCGCTTCAATTCGTTTTGAACGGAACTCTGTAATCACCGATTGCAGTTTTGGGATTGAAAATTCAACCGATTTTAATTTGGAATAGGCTTCGTTCTCTTCGCGTTGAAGTTTGAGTAGGTCTACGTGTGAAGCAATCCCTTGATTGACCAAGGGTTCCGTTAAATCAATTTCTTGTTGTAACAGCTGAAGTGTACGCTTGAGTTGAACCAGTTGATTTTGAGCTTCACGTAACTCAAGCTTTTTTTGCTCAATTTGTTCAACAATAATCGTATCATTGGTTTTGTGTTGTCGAGCTCTTGCTTTGTACAAATGATGTTCACGGTCATATAAGGATTGTATTCGACTGTCTTGTGAAATTTCATGCGGTTTAAACGGTTTATTAAAGGCTTCAGCTTTTAAGCGTTGGGCACGTGCCGTAAGCTGTGCTTCTTTGACTTCACTTTCATCATAGGAGCTTGAAAACTGTATATTGTTGAGCTTCATTAGTATTTGGTTTTTTGTAACATGGTCTCCGGTTCGTACAAAAATCTCTTCAACAATCCCGCCCTCTAAGTTTTGAATGACTTGAATTTTGGTGGAGGGGACAACCTTGCCTTCGCCTCGTACAATTTTATCTAACTCGGCGTAGTTTGCCCAAGTGATGAGCCATATTACTACAAATAAAATAACCCATACCAGCCACTGTGATCGTGCGGTGGGCTTTTCAAGTGCAGCCTGACTCAGGCTAGACATGAATTCAATATCTTGTGCGATAATTTTCTCTTTTTTCTGTTTTGCGTGCTCTTGTTTTTTTAGTAATGCATCCGCCTCCTCTTGTGTCGAGGCGTCTTTAGAGGTTTTGTGAGAAGTAGGCAGATTATCTGAGTTTGTCATGAGGTTTTCTTTTTACTAATTTTGCCCGTTTTAAGGGCGTCTAATACGGATTGCTTCGGGCCATCCGCAATCATTTTTCCGTGATCCATCACCATGAGTCGATCGACGAGTTGTAATAAGCTCATTTTATGGGTTACTAAGATTGTGGTGCTACTTAGTGTCCCTTTTTTCAATCGGTCAATCATGATTTGCTCGGTTTTGGCATCCATCGCATTGGTGGGTTCATCAAATAGATAGATGGGCGAGTCGAGGAGAAGTGCTCGTGCGACGGCAATACTTTGTCGCTGCCCACCTGATAATGATTTTCCACCTTCATCAACTTTTAAGCTGTAACCTGAGGGGTGTTGTTTGATAAAGTCATCTACACCAGCTAATTTGGCCGCTTTGAGGATTGCACTGTCGTCAATATAGGGGGCTTTATAGGAGATATTATCACGTACGTCACCGCTAAAGAGGGTAACGTCTTGTGGTACGTAGTTAATATTACGCCTTAACTCCGCAGGATCGAGTTGTGAGATATCAATACCATCAATAAGAATTGACCCTTCATCAATTCGATAGAACCCTAAGATAAGTTTTTCAATCGTCGATTTACCGGAGCCAATTCGGCCAATAATGGCGACTTTTTCGCCGGGTTCAATAATGAAACTTACTTGATGAAGTGCTTGCTTCGTTTCACCAGGGTAGGTAAAGCTTACGTTATTAAACTCAATGCGCCCTTCAATATGAGGGTGTTGAATAAATCGCTTATTGGCCGGTCTTTCAATCTCTTTTAGCATGAGTTCATTTAACGAGTCGAGCGCTGTTTTCGTTTGAGAGTAGGAGGTGGTTAGATTGGCAAACTGCCCCATAGGGCCGATGGCTCTTTGACTGAGCATAACCGTGGCAATGAGTCCGCCCATGGTTAAATTGCCTTCGGTAATAAAGTAAACACCAGTAAGGACAATGAGAACGGTGCTGATTTGTTGCATAAATCCAGTCATTCTTCCAATGGAACTTTGTAACATTTTAGAGCGCAGACTGGCTTGAGCAATCTCTCCGATGGCTTGTTCCCACTTCCATTGAGAGCGTGCTTCAACCCCAAGTGATTTGATGGTTTCCATTGCGGTAAGCGTTTCAATCAGTACCGCATTTTTTTGACTATTAGCTTGATAGGTTGCTTCAATACTACGTTGAATAGGGCCTTTTAATAAAAAGCTATAGAGCAAAATAATGAGGATAATGGAGAGGGGAACTAAAACAATGAGACCAGCAATATAAAAGATAACCAGTAAAAATATAATCGTAAAGGGAAGGTCTACCAGTGATGCAATCGTACCAGAGGTAAAGAAATTTCGAATGCTATCAAACTCTTTAAGGGTGTTGGCAAATGCCCCAATAGAGCCATTGCGATTGGCCATGGTTAAGCCTAGGGTTTGCTCAAAAATTTTACCAGACATGATGACATCGCTTTTTTTACCAGCAACTTCCAGAAAATAGGAGCGTAAATATTTGAGTAAAATATCAAATAGATAAATAACACTGACACCGATAGCGAGTACCCATAACGATTCGATGGCATTATTTGGTACGATGCGGTCATAGACGTTCATGACAAAAAGAGGGGTGGCTAAAACAAAAATATTGATGACAATGGAGGCGATTAATACATCTCGATAAATGGATTTTGATGCCCATAGGGTGCTCCAAAACCAGTGACCATCTTGAAATCCAAGTAAGTTTTCGGTTTTTTTCTCATGATGCATTTTGACGGTGAGGTAGATGGCATAGCCTGTATAGTCGGCTTCCAGTTTTGCAATGTCAATCGTTAGTGAGCCCTCTTTTGCTTCGGGTAAAATAATTTTAGCAGTACCCGCCTCGATATCGAGCTGTTCTAAAATACAGGCTTGGTTTTTTTTAAGCACAAGAATACAAGGAAGGACTAAATTAGAAATACTCTGTAGAGGCCTCTCTTTAAAGCTGGCGATTAAGTTGGCACGCTCGGCTGCGCGGGCAAAAATTTTAGGAGGAATGCAACCATCTTCAATAGGAAGCCCAGCAATTAAGGCCTCTTTCGAAAACGGTTGGCGGTTTAATTTGGTATAGATAACTAAACAGTCCAATAGAGGACTGTGAAGTTCCGTGTGCAAGGGCGCTTGATGATCTTTATCGGTCTCTTTTTCGAAATTATCTGAGGTTAATTTTGCTTCGGTATCGGATTGAGATACGGTGTTTTTTGCTATTGATTCCATATTGCCTGTCGTCTTTCGTATGATGCGGGTTAACGCTTTTCTTTGTGTATTAAGGCCGAAGGAGCGCCATAATAGTACCCTTGGAAGTACTCGGTACCTAAATCAGCAAAGGCTTTCTGTTGCTCTTGATTTTCAATGGCAACGGCAATGATATTAATATCTAAACTTTTGGCAAGTTCGCATAAACTCGCAACATAATTTTTGGTTTGTTCATCGATGCAGATGGTTTTGCTAAAAGAGGGGTCTAATTTAATGTAATTGGGTCGTATTGTTTGAAGATAGCTTATATTGGTTAGTGCACTCCCAAAATGGTCTATTCCAAAGCCAACCCCGAGTTGTTTGAACTCTTCAATAAGAGGCCAAGCGGTTCCTTTTTCTTCAAGAATGAGTCTTTCGGGCAGCTCAAATGATAAGCTTGAGAGGTGTGCTTTTGACGTTGTTAATGTTGTGATGAGCCACTTTTTAAAGAGGGGGTTCTCTAACACGGACTTGGATAGATTTACGGCAACCGGGTGGTTAGAAGGGTGCTGTAAAAATTGTAAGACTTTCTGAATAACCAGTTTGTCAATTTCTTCAATTCGATTAAGTTGTTCAATCGCAGGCATAAAGTAGCCAGCAGAGCGAACGATACCATCAAAGTCGGTTAAGCGAATTAAGACTTCTTGATCGTGAATTTCACGATTATGGTCATAAGAATTTTGTTGAAAAAGTAAAAAGCGTTCTTCAAAAAAGGCTTGATCCAATTTTTTATCCCACGCAAGGTGAGAGGGACGACTACTTTTTTCCGTCTCATAGAAATAGACTTGATTTTCTCCTAATTGATTCGCCTCACTCATTGCAAAATCTAAGTTTGCTAAGAGTGTGCTACGTGTTTGACCTGGTTCATAGCAAATATAGGCGATGGATAGACTGGTTTTTGATGCTTCAATAGAGAGCTGCTTTAGGATTTTTGAGAGGCGCTTGGTAATAATTTCTGCTTGCGGTTGAACTTGTTTGGGGTCTGAGTTGGGTAAGACAGCAACAAGCTCCGTGCCATTGAGGCGAGCAAAAAGGCTGTTGCGATGGTACAGGTTTGACTGTACTTCTTCAGCCAGTGACTTGATGAGTTTATCCCCGGTAATATAACCATATTGTTCATTGAGAATTTTAAGGTTTTGTATACGCACAAGGCAAATGGTACCTGGGATGGCGTCCTCTTTAGGGTCTAATAAGCTATCGAGCAACATCTCAAAGTGGCGGCGATTATGAAGCTCAGTCACCGGATCTTGAAAAGCCATTTTTTGTAGCTTTTCGGCCGTATTAGCATCCCGTTCAAAAATCATTTTTAGCTTAGAAACCATGGCATTCATTGCCGCAACGACTTCACGAAACTCCGTCGTTTTAGGCAGAGGTTCCTGAATTAAGTACTCTTTTTTGACAATGGCCTTTGCTTGTTCTTCCATTTTTTTGAGTGGTGCAAGCATGACTTTAAGAGCATAAATGATGATGAGTGTTGAGACGATTGCTGCCAATAAGAACCAAGTTAATAGGGTTACGGTGGAGTTCCATAGTTCAATGTATGCATAGCCTGTATGACTGGTTACGCTAAGCGTACCAACGGGAATCCAACCCGACTGAACCAGTGCTTCTGCGGTAGGGGCAGAGAGCTCTATGGTATGGATAAAAAATTCAGGAACATCTTCCATAGTTTCTGTGTTTTCTCTCTGGTAAAGGAGCTCTCCTTCCGTATTTTTTAATGTAATGTTTTTGTAATAGCCTCGATCAAATACCGCATTAATCATGGTTTCCATGCTGGATAGGTCATTTGGGTCTTGAAGTGAGCTAAGAGAGAGTCCAAGAGAGGTTGCAGTATCTTGTGCGTGAGAGTGAAGTTGTTCTTGCAGAAAGTTTTTAGTGTTGCTCAAATTTAAGCTAAAGGTACCGGCTAATAGAATCATTAGTAGTGAAGCGATAAAAAGTACCATTTGTTTGTTTAAACTCATGATGTTTTTTCCTTTGAGATCTCTATTTAACTATCTGGAAGCGGGAGCGTTTGTGCTTAATTATTTCATCTTACTGGATTTTAAGTCGTTCTAATAGGTTATTCCAAGCTTTTAGCTTCTTGGTTCCACCGGAGACTGAGCGTCCTTTTCCTCGCTGTTTTGCTAGCCAGAGTCCATCTCCGTTAAAGCTGTAGACAGGTACTAGATCATTACGTTGGGTCGCTTTTAAAATACGTTTGTTAATGTTATCTAAAACGAGAGGGATAGATGTTGGTGTTTTAAAATAGGTTAAGACCATGTGTGCTTGGTTTAGGCGAATGGCCTTAACGTAAGTAAGGTATAGCTTTTTTTCTGAGACCCCAAGTGCTTTTAGGGTGAAGTATTTGGCAATGGTATAGTCTTCACAGTCACCAGCATCCGTTGAGAGCATCTCAACAGGGGTTGCCCAATAGTCTTTTTGCTTCCAATGAATAATATCGTCAATAAAACGTACTTCATTAAAAAAATCATTTACATTTTTAAGCTTGGTTGCTTCGGGTTGATTGATGTTGTCATCCACAAGCTGTTGCCAGGCTTGAAGACGCCGACCGGCAAATAAACCATATGTTTGTATGGCATTTTGAATCTCTTGTTGTGATACGACTTGAGGAGCGGTACTCGCCGTCGACCAAATGACTCCAGAGGTGAGCAGTGTCAAACAAAAAATAAATGCCTTTAATCCATGCCATTTTTTCATAGCGTTAAGCTTATCGAGGCGCAGAGATAAAGGCAAATGATACCCGTTAAATTTTGATTAAAAAAAATAATTGGTATCACTTTATTAGTCGTTTGGTTATTTTGGAATCATTTCAGCGGGCAAGGTTAAGGTTGCATCATCCGGAAGTTCATTGAGTTTAATCACTTGTAGTTCAATGCGGCGGTTTTTTTGGCGACCCTCTTCAGTTGAGTTATCGGCAATTGGGTACTGTTCGCCGTAGCCATTAATATAAACTTTAGGTGCAATATGTCCGAGCTCTTGAATAATAAACGCTTTTGCACTATTGGCTCTGCGCCAAGAGAGGCGAAGATTTAAGTCGTCGGATCCAACATAGTCCGTATGCCCTGTAATGAGAACAACGTCATCCTCTTTTAAGTTACTTAGCATGGCGGCATCTTTTCTTAAGATTGCTTTTTGGCTCTCTTGAATATCATGCGAATAGGTTTCAAAAATAATATTTGTTAATACGTATTCATGGGGTTCGCAACCGTGGCGATTTACCGTAGTATTGAGAGGTGTATCTAAGCACTCATCAATATTGTCATTGACGTTGTCATGGTCGATATCTATGATTTCACAGCCATGCGCATCTACGGTTACCCCTTTTGGTGTGCCAGGGCACTTATCTTTACTATCAGGGACACCGTCTTTATCTTCATCATTCTCACAGCCAAACCGATTTACCATGACGCCGGGCGCCGTATTTAAGCATTGATCAATACGATCGACAACGCCATCTTTGTCGTTATCCACTTCACAGCCATATTGATCAACTGCGGCACCAAAAAGGGTATTTAGACAGTGGTCGTATTGGTCTTTTACGCCATCTTGGTCTAAGTCTTTATAGTAGGTTGTCGTTATTTTTGCATCATAGCTGGTTAACGCTTTAATCGCATGGGTTACAGGCTTCTCTTGGGAAGTCTCTTCTGCGTAAGAAGGGAGAGCGAGGCAGGTTGTTAATAAGCTGCTGGTAACGAGGGCTATTTTAATTTTTTTCATAAACGGCTCTAAGGTTTTTAAATAGATGTTTTTTCTGAAGGTTTTTACTTTTTTTATTTTATAGAGACCTTTGCACGAGGGGGACGCGAGAGAAAAAAGAGCTAAAATTTGACTGATTGAGGCGGGAATCGTAGGGAATAGCTAGCTATTCGCAAGATTTTCAACAAAAATCAGGCATATTTTTTAGCCTTTTTTATCCGTGTATTCTCTCGTGCAAAGGTCTCTTATAATTTTATAATAATTTAGGTAAAAGACTGTTTTAGCCTATTTTAATGGACATAATCATACACGTTTTTTTATTTTTGGTAAGGAATACTACTCAATTTATTTAGATAAAGTTGATTTTCGAGTTATATTTTTTACTTTTTAATGGAATTAGAAGGTTTGTTTGAGTGCGTTTAAAAGTTGCTGATCTGTTAACCGTACAGGGTTTCCGAGCATACTGCCGCTACGGCAGTTTTCAATAACCTTGTCTAGGTTGCTTGATGTTAGACCATATTGGCTTAACCCATTGGGCGCATAGTGTTGAGTGAGTTTATGCAGGGTTTGTACCAGGTTTTGTAAGTTCACATCAGAATTTTGGGTAGTGATTGTGTTGAATAGTTGACTAATTTGTCGATACTTTTCTAAGCACTGCGTGGCATCAGCGGTATCAATTGACTGCAAGGTTTCAATATTAAGTTGGGTGATTGGCGCAAGTAGTTTTGCACAAACAATACCATGTGGGGCTTTAAAGAACGCGCCAATCGGCCCAGCCAAACCATGTACCGCACCTAGCCCCGCATTGGCTAAGGTAATGCCGGATAGCGAGGCCGCCAGCATTAAGTTGCTATACCCTTCCTGTTGAATCGCTTCATTCGCATGGTTAATTTTTTCAAACGCCCCTTGAAAGAGGGTCATGCCTTGCCAAGCCAATGCATCCGTGATCGGGTTGCTTTTCAGTGTGGTGTACGACTCTAACAACTGAGTAAAGGCATCCATTCCGGTGGCATAAAGTATCTCTTTCGGGCAGGTTTTGAGCAGTTCGGGATCGAGCCAAACGTGTTTTGCCAGTAATTTATCGTCTCGAAACGATTTTTTAAACTGGCCGAGCTTGGATAACACGGCGTTTTTGGTGGTTTCACTGCCTGTTCCAGCGGTGGTTGGCACGGCAATAAATGGGCAGGTGTTTACGTTAAATGGCTTGCCGAGTCCAACACCCTCTAAATAATCCATCACGGAGGTTTGGCTTGGAATTAATCCTGCAATGGCTTTCGCCGCATCGAGTACACTGCCACCTCCCAATCCAACCACGGCTTGGGTGTCGGTATCGCACTGCTGTACGATCTCATCGACTTGATCAGGAGAGGGTTCACCTGAAATGATAAAGTGTTGCAGCGTAATATTGTGTGCTTGCAACTGGTTGAGTAGTGTGTGACCAAAGTAGCCTTCTATTGCTAAGGTTTTTCCCGTGATAGCGACCAGTTTTTTAGGACAATTTTGAATTAAAAAATCGGTCAGTTGTTGGCGAATGCCCCAGCCAAAATGTAGGGCAGGCATGGGGGCAAATTCAAACGGGGCGATAGAGGTTGATGCGATTGACATATTTATAGGTCTCATTAATTTTTTTTCAAAAAGGATTTTAAATTTGCAAGATGGGCATTCCCATGTTCCATCTGCTCCTCTTTACTCACCACCACACCGGGTTTTCCCTCCCATTGCAATGCGTCTTGGGGCAGCTCTTCTAAAAAACGGCTGGGTTCGCAGGGCGTGTCTTCGCCATATTTTCGGCGCTTGGTGGCATAGGTCATGGTCATGGTGCGTTGTGCTCGGGTGATGCCTACGTAGGCTAAGCGTCGCTCCTCTTCTAAGCCAGGCGATTCCATGTTCTGTTTGTGAGGCAGCATCTCCTCCTCCATGCCGATTAAAAAGACATGCGGAAATTCCAATCCTTTTGAGGCGTGGAGCGTCATTAAGCTCACCATGTCGTGTTTTTGGTCGGACTCATTACGCTCCATCATATCCATCAGCATCATGTGCGTCACAATCGTATTGAGTTTTTTATCCTCGCCATCCTCCTCTTTGGCTTTGTTGACGATTCGTTCAATCCAAGTGACCAGCTCGCGAATATTATTGATGCGCTTCTCTGCGGCCTTTGGAGTGTTGGCATTTTCATGAATCCAGTTGTCGTATTCGATGTTCTCAATGAACTGGCGAATAAACTTAGTGACCTCTTCGCCTTCCGCCGCCTCGGCTTCTTGTGCCCAGCGGAGCAGTTGTTCACCAAAAAATTGCACGCGTTTTAACGCTTTTTCAGACAGGATGGTGGTCAAGCCAAACTCCTGCGTGGCGTCAAATAGACTGATTTCACGCTTTGTCGCATAGGTGGCGAGTTTTTCTAGGGTGGAGGCACCAATTTCTCTGCGCGGGGTGTTCACAATGCGCAAAAAGGCCGCGTCATCATCGGGATTCACAATCAAGCGCAAATACGCCATGATGTCTTTGATTTCAGCATGGTCAAAGAATGACTTTCCACCCGAAATAACATATTGAATGTTTTGCTCTCGTAACGCACGCTCCATCAATCGTGATTGATGATTGCCTCGGTACAGAATGGCATAGTCGCTATTTTTACTGCGGGTTTTAAATTTATGGACAATAATTTCAGAGACCACCCGTTCGGCTTCTTGGTTCTCATTGGCGCAGGCAATCACTCTTAACGGATCGCCTAAGCCCATCTCGCTCCACAGCTTTTTTTCAAACAGATGCGGGTTGTTCGAGATGAGTTGGTTGGCGCTTTGCAAGATGCGATTACTGGAACGGTAGTTTTGCTCGAGTTTAATTAGTTTAAGCGCAGGAAAGTCCTCTTTCAGCAATGCTAAGTTTTCAGGTTGCGCTCCACGCCATGCATAAATGGATTGATCGTCATCGCCCACCACGGTAAAGCGTGCTTGAATGCCTACCAAATATTTCACCAGTGCATATTGTGAGGCGTTGGTGTCTTGATACTCATCCACCAAGAGGTAGCGAACTTTGTTTTGCCACTTTTCAAGGGCTTCTGGGTTTTCGCTAAAGAGTTTAACGGGCAGGCCAATCAGATCATCAAAATCGACCGCATTATACGCATGAAGCTGTTTTTGATAGGCTTGGTATAAGATGGCGCGTGCTTGTTGCTGTGCATCTTTGGCTTGCTCTAAGGCTTGCTCAGGGGTGACGCGGTCATTTTTCCAACTCGAAATATCCCACTGCACGCCATCAAGCACTTCAGGGTCGATGGTCTGCTTGAGCATCAACTCTTTTAAAATTTGTCCGCTGTCTGCCGCATCCATAATCGAAAAGCTGGCTTTATAGCCTAACGCTTTGTACTCTTGGCGAATGATGTTCAGCCCTAAGTTATGAAACGTCGAAACATTTAAGCCCTTAGCATTTTCATTCTTAAGCAACTTGGTGACCCGCTCTTTCATCTCTTTGGCCGACTTATTGGTAAAGGTAAGTGCGTAAATATTGTGGGCTTTAAAGTCGCATTTTCGAATTAAGTAAGCGATCTTTTCCGTAATCACGCGGGTTTTACCTGAGCCAGCGCCCGCTAAAACAAGGGCTGGGGTTTCAATGTGAAGTACGGCTTCGCGTTGTCGTTCATTTAGGCTGTGCATAAGGGGGTTTGGTGTTACCAGTTTTCAAAAAGGGCGAGAGTAAAGAGGTACAATATGATAAATCAAAACGACATAAATTACTTTAGTTACTTTAGGGATTCAGAACTGTGGCCACAATTGACGAACTTAAAAAAGATTTACAGATTCAAACCGAATTAATGGGTGCTTCCCTTATCTTTGCGACCACGTGGGGCGTGTTTAGTCCACGTGAAATTGATTCGGGTACCGAGCTGTTCTTAAAGTATTTAGCTATTGAAGAGGATGAAGTGGCATTGGATATCGGCTGTGGCTATGGCCCACTGGGTTTAGCGATTGCAGCTAATGCGCCAAAGGGTGAAGTTCACATGGTTGATAAAGATTTTGTTGCTGTTGATTATGCCAATAAAAATGCACAAAAAAATGGGTTATCCCATGCGAAAGCGTACCTTTCAAATGGACTGAGTGCAGTCCCCAAAGACATTCAATTTTCAACGGTGGTGTCGAATATACCCGCCAAAGTGGGCAAAGAGATGTTGAGCATTATGCTGCATGACGTACATCGTCAATTGAAACCGGGCGGGCAGTTTGTGGTGGTGACCATTAATGGCTTGCGTCAATATATGAAACGTAATTTTATTGAGGTGTTTGGCAATTACGAGAAAGTTAAGCAAGGAAAAGACTACACCATCTCGAGAGCCATAAAAGAGTGAATATGACATAGGGGGGGGAGAAATTTTCGTAATTAAATTTTCTCCCCCCCCCCCATGTCATTATTGTTTTTGATCTAAAAAAGGTACAATGCCTTAACTTTAATTAAATTATGTATTTGGAGCGTATTGTGTTCAGTATTTTTAAACCGTCTTTTGCCCTGTTTTTAGTGGTGTTTTTTAGTTTGTTTACGATCTCGCAAGCGGCAGATGCCAAGCGTTTTGGTGGTGGAAAAAGTTTTGGTTATTCTAAATCTGTGCCCCCTAAATCCTTTGATAAATCGTCTTCTAAGCAACAAGCCGCGCCAAAAGCGGCACCTGCTACCGCAGCGGGTGCGGGTGCAAAATCTCGTTCAGGCATGATGGGTATTTTAGGTGGTCTAGCGGCGGGTGGTCTATTGGCCGCGATGTTTATGGGCGATGGCTTTGAAGGGATTCAAATTATGGATATTCTGCTGTTTGCGTTACTCGCGTTTGTTTTGTTTAAACTCTTTAGACATTTTGCAGGGCGTTCAAGGTCTGAAAATACGCCACAGCCTGCGTATCAAGCCAGCCACGAGCCTGAGGGAAATCTTCAAACGACACCTCAACCACAGAACATTGCTTCACGTGAAACGGCGCAAGAATATAACCCAAAATCTGGCGAATCCATTTTTGGTTCTAATCTAGGCGGTTCGGTCAGTGAAGAGGCGGTGCATGTTAGTGAAGCGCCTGCTTGGTTTAATGCCGAACAATTTGTAGAAGGCGCAAAGGGCCACTTTATTACGCTGCAAAAAGCGTGGGACAGTGCCGATTTATCCGAGGTAGAATCTTATTGTTCACCTGAACTGTTTGCTGCCATTAAGCAAGAGATGCAAGGGCAACAAGCGGGCGAGCATCAGACGGTGGTGGATACACTGGATGCTGAAATTGCCGATATGGCGGTTGATGGAGAGTACTTTGTGGTTAGCATTCGTTTCAGTGGCTTTATTGAAGAAGACGCTTCAGAAGGTGCTCATGCCTTTAATGAAGTTTGGCATATCCGTCGTTTAGCAAATGATGAAGGCACATGGGAAGTGGCTGGAATTCAACAAAAGAGCTAGGGATAATTTACTATGGCAATGTTGTATGTAGCAAGAAATCGTAGACGAACTGTTTTGCGTAGCATGGCAATTTTTACATTTTTTTTAGTGACATTAACAGGCTGTAGTAAAGCGCCCGTGAGCTTAACCTCGGCACAGTTTTTAGAGAGCTTGGATCGAGGGTCGGGTAATTTTGATCGGGTGTTAAAAATCTGTTTTTCAGAGCCTTTGAAGGATACCTATTATCATAAGGTGGCGATTGTCACCAAAGAGAATGTTAAAATTTTGGGTGGTGGTTTTTTAAAGCCGCTGGCGTCTGATCCAACCAGTAAGTGCCATTTACGAAATGTGTATTCGTATATCAATAAAGACTCGCCGGTTGAAGCGCGTCAGTTGATTAAAGATTACGTGGTTGGGGGTAATGTGAGTCAAGTGTTGATACAGGTTTATAACGACAAGCCAAAAGGCAAAGAGTTACCCATTGCAGAGAAACTATTCCGAAATTTATAAGATGATTTTGGGGTGTTAATTTATCAAAGCCTGGTTTTTTAAACTGGGCTTTTTTTATGGATGTTTAAAGTGACAGAATTTCAAACCGCAGACATGATCGCTTTACATTATGCTTGGGGCAAGCCAACCATCTCAGGGCTGTATAAAGTATTGCCTGAAGATTTTATTGTGGAAGAGCAGATTGCATTTGAGTTAAGTGGCGAAGGGGAGCATCTTTGGTGTTGGGTTGAGAAAAAATCGGAAAATACCGACTGGGTGTTGCAACAACTGGCGAAGTGGGCAGGTGTGTCACCTGCTAAAGTGAATGTCGCGGGGCAGAAAGATCGTCATGCCGTGACGCGACAGTGGTTTAGTATTCACCTGCCAAAGCGTAATAACCCCAGTATTGAGACCTTTAATGTTAATAATGTCACCATTTTAAACACGGTTCGTCACCAACGAAAACTGCAAAAAGGGGGCTTGTCGGGTAATCGATTTACTTTAACGATTCGTGACCTTCAGGGTGAAGAGGGGGGGCAAGGTGAATTGAGCTTGCTCAAGAGAGGGTGCCCTGGGGTAGAAAATTTAATTGAAATATTGCAAGACCGTTTACAAACGATTCAAACAGCAGGTGTGCCCAATTATTTTGGAGAACAACGCTTTGGTTTACATGGGCGCAATATTAAGCAGGGCGTTAAATTATTAGCGGGTGAGCTCCCCAAGGTTAAGCGTAATCAAAAAAGTTTGTACCTCTCCTCAATTCGTTCTTGGATGTTTAATGTGCTGTTGAGCGAGCGGATTGAAGCGGGAAGCTGGAACCAACTGCTTTTGGGCGATATATTGCAGTTAGAAGGCTCGAACAAATGGTTTGTTGAGGATGGTTCAGAGGATTTGTCGGCACGTGTCGCGAGTGGCGATTTGCACCCAACTGGGGCTTTGTACGGCCGTGGTGTGTTGCCAACACAAGCACTGGCGTTGACGGTAGAGCAACAAATAGCCGACGGTTTTTCAAGCTGGATTACAGGGTTGGATGAGTATGGCGTTGAACAAGCGCGTCGTGCGTTACGGGTCATGCCACAGGCGTTCACATGGCAGTGGTTGAGTGCGTCAAGTACCACCTCAGAACAGGGTGAAGCCTTGGCTCAGGCGTTTAAACCCTTTGAAGAGCGTTCGTTGCGGTGGCAAGAGAATCCTGTATTAGAACTGTCGTTTACGTTACGTGCAGGCAGTTATGCCACGATGGTGATGAGAGAGCTTTTATTAGGAGAGGATTATCAACTTAAATTAAAAGCATTGAAATAAAAAAAAACCGCCAGATGGCGGTTTTTTTAGAACGATGGTTTGGTATTAAAAATCTGTCCACTCATCATCCGAGCCTGCACTCGGTTGTGCGGGGGCAGGGGTTTGTAGTGCCGCAGGTTTAGGCGCTGTTTTAACATAGGTTTTTATGGGGTTAGCTTGCGTAACCGCCATGGTTTTTTTAGCTGATGTTTTTGCTACACTAGCCGGGTTTCTTGTGGGGGTACTTATTGCTGGAGCTGGTCCTGAGCCAGTAACTTCTTGTTCTAGTTGGGTGATGAGTTCAATCACCTCGTTGGATTGTTCAATCAATTTTTCAATGGCTTCATTGGCTTCATCGATTTTATTGTCGTGTTTTAGATCGACGATTTGACCAATTTGTGCATGGAGTTCATTGTGAATATTGATCAGCTTTTGAAAGGTGCTTGAGCTGGCGAATTGCTGCCCTTCGCTATTTATCCATTTGCCCAGCGCACAAAGTGTTGGGTCTTTTGCAGAGGTTGGATCAAAGTCAATGTCAATGTCATTAACATAAGCACGCGCCTTGACTCGCCACTGTTTATGACCGCGTCGTGCACTTTCAAAATCAAAGTCATCATGATTTTGAAGATTTATGTTATTCGATTCATTAATGGTGAATTTTGCTACATTTCGTTGCATGTGCTTGGAGATCTCTCCCAGCTCTTCTGAGGTGGCCGCCGTCTCCTCGACTAGTGCAGCATTTTGTTGTACCGCCGTATCAATGTTGGTGATGGAGGAGTTGACTAGGCTCACCCCTTCACTTTGTTCATTACTGGAGGCAGCAATCTCTTCAATGATCTGGTTTACATTAGAGATGGACTCGACAATATCATTTAAGACATCACCAGAGCCTTTCACATGAACCGTACCTTCGGAGACTTTTTTAACGGTATCTTCAATTAGGTTACGAATATCTTTAGCGGCCTCAGAGGATTTTCCGGCTAAATTACGAACCTCGCCTGCCACAACTGCAAAACCACGACCATGTTCACCCGCACGTGCCGCTTCTACCGCTGCGTTGAGAGCTAATAGGTTGGTTTGGAAGGCGATGCTGTCAATTAAGCCGATAATGTCATTAATTTTTTGACTCGACGCATTGATCTGCTCCATCGCATCAATGGCACGGTGCATGACCTCAACCCCTGAGCTGGCTTGTTGTGCGGTGGTTTGCGTGACTTTCGACGCTTCTCGAGAGTTATCGGCATTTTGTTTCACTGCGGCGGTCATCTGCTCCATGCTGGAGGCGGTCTCTTCTAGTGAGGCCGCTTGATCTTGAGTTCGACTATTGAGGTCAATACTGCCTTGATAAATTTGCTCCGCTCCGCCGTTGACAGCATTGGTCGCCGCTTTGGTTTGTGAAATCATTGAGTTTAAACTGTCTACCGCGACATTTAAACTGTCTTGCAGTACGGCAAACAGCCCAGAGTAGTGCCCTTCAATGTGACTGGTCAAGTTCCCTTCTGAGAGAGAGATGGCAACTTTAACGGTCTCATTAATGGGTTTTTCAATGGCGATAAGCAGGTCATTGATCGATTGGCTGAGCTCTTTTGCGACACCGTCAACACGGCTTAAGTCAATACGAGCATCGAGTTTACCTCGTTTAGCGGATTGAATGGTGCTATTCACCTCTTGCAGTAACTGCACCTCAGCGGTTTTATCTCGCCACTCTGCAATGGTAGCGGTACGAATGCCTGCGCGGTTAAAGACAGGAATCGCATAGATCTCTAAATGGGTGTCACCGAGCGTAATTTTTCCTAGATAGGGTTCCGTTAGGTTCTCAAGAATTGTTCGCTGATGCGAGGGCGTTTTGTGAAATACATCAATATTTTTCCCAATTAAGGTGGAGGCATTAAAGTTAGGTAAGACGGCTTGAAGAATCTGTTCTTTGTCTTTTAAGAAGGCAACCATACCATGGTTCATATAGTTGATATTAAGGTTCGCATTGGTAATCATGATATTGCTTGACACTTGGTCCATCGCCGTTTGTAGGAGGTGTGCTTGGTCAAGTTGGTAAGCGGACTCCTCTATTTGTTCGCGTGCCGCTAAGTAGACCGAGCGAATTGCGGTTTTACGTTGTCCAAGAGGGGTTGAGGGGTCAAACCACTCATTGCTTAAGTGCTCCCGAGATGCGATGGTTTTGAGATCTTTTTGAGTGAGTGCATGCGATTTATTGAGGTATAGACCGTATAAAAAAGGAGGAACAAGCCCAGCAAAAAGGATTGCTAACATGGTTGGGATGCTGTAACCATCAATAATGGCATAGGTTAACATTGGAACCAGATAGATTAAAAATACCAGCAGGGGGAGTTGGTATTGCGGCGAAAGCCGAGCTAAAACATTAAGTTTGCGCCAGTTAGGACCATAAAAAATACGCCCAGATTGAATTTTCGCCTTGCCCGCTTTAATGTCTTGATAGGCTTTGATCGCGGCTTGTTTTTCAGCTTCCGTTGCAGGGGTACGGATCGACATATAGCCACTAACTTTACCGTTGGTGTAGATGGGGGTCGCGTTGGCTCTTACCCAGTAAAAACCGCCATTTGCACGGCGATTTTTGACAATTTGTGACCAAGTGTTACCAGCTTTAAGGGTGGCCCATAGATCGGCAAAAACGGCTTCAGGTACATCGGGGTGGCGAATAATATTATGCGGTTGACCAATCAGCTGATCTCGGCTAAAGCCACTGGCGGCTTCAAAGGCATCATTGCACTCAATAATATTTCCAGTCAAGTCTGTTTTAGAGACTAAGGTTAGTCCGTCTGGAACAATGTACTCTTCATTCGTAATGGGCTGATTATTGCGCATGCCTTAAACTCCTAACTGAATGTAAATGGTTATTGCCATTCTATGGTAAAGCTAGGTTGGATTCTAGTGTAAAAGTAATAAACCTTTTGATTTGTCTATACAATGAGTAGATACACCTAGGTAGCTTGGTGCGAAAGGAGGGGCTTAATCTCTTAGGCGGGTAAAAATACTAAGTATTGTGTGTAAGTTTCATTGATATTTAAAACGTGCTCAGGTAGAGTGAGTGGTTTGATTGTTTTTATTATTTTAGGCGATTACTTTGGGTAAAAATACGCTCTCATTCGGTACCCCTTTTTCACAAACCTCAACCTTAAAACGTGGTCTCTCTTTTGGGGTTTTCACTCTGGTGTTCTGGTTGTTCATGGTAGGGCTTACGGTGTTTGTCTACTTCTTTTCAGACTACTTGATTAAACAGCACTATGAAAGAGTTAAAGCCGGTGTGACGATTTCAGCAAAAGGACTTGCGAATGTCATTGATGAACGGATTGATCAACAGCGTTTAATGGTAAAAGCGCTGGCGATTCATAATGAAGAGCAAATTTATGAACTCGCAGCAGGTGGCGGCTATCCATTTGATCTTTTTAAGTTATCAGAGCACATTAAGGATCTTTTGCCCAATGCAACGCAGTTTGCGATTTTAGATGGGCAGGGAAATTTGGTGGCTGGCAGTGAGCGATTACATATTGGGGGTAGTTGTCACACAGATATACAACATAGTATGCATTCCTTCCCTAGTGAGGTCTCTTTTTTAGGGCCTCATAGCTCGCCTGATGGCACAATTCATTATGACGTGGCTTATCCGCTGAAAAATAACGCTGGAGACTTTGAACAGCGTGCGGTACTTTTTTTAAGTTTTAATTTTAATGATCTTCATGAGAAAATTGTTCACTTTAATACCGATACTTTTGAATTTGTTTTAGTGAAGTCAGAAAAGAACCCTATGGTCATCGTGTCAGATAAAGGTATTGCTGTCAGTGAATACGGAAGCAAGCTGGAGCCATCGGTTTTGGAGAGTGCTTTGGTTCAAACCCCTGTTTTAAGTGGTCAGTGGCTATTACTTGGGCTGCCAAAGCCTGGTGTATTTGCAAATTATGTTCAGCGTGTTTGTTGGACAGCCTCTCTCTTTTTAGGCGCCTTTTTTATTTTTATGGTCTTGCTTTTACAGTATCTTCGTAAAATTGAGCGGGCACGGCAGCGACTTGAGAGTAATTCGGTTCAGGATGCGCTGTTTAATACGGGGCCAACCGTCCTGTTTCAGAAAAAAGCCGATAGTAATATGGCGGTGGAGTATGTCTCGCCAAATGTACATGCTCTGCTGGGCTGTAGTGTACAAGAGGTGTTAAACAAAGGCTCTTTTGTGGAATTGATTATGCTGGAAGATGTGGCCACCGTGCGAATGGCGGTGTTAAATGCCTGTACACACCATGAGCAGGAGGTCAGTTTAGAGTACCGTGTTAAGTATGCTCAGTATCAAGGCTATCACTGGGTGTATGACCTAACGCGTATTGTGTATGACGCACAGGGAAAAGCCTCCCATCTACAAAGTTATGTCACCTCCATTCATGCACAAAAAATGGCAGAGCAGCGCGCCAGTCATCTGATCGAAAGTGCGCCTGATGCGTTGGCGGTAACAGATCGCTATGGTATCGTTCTAAGGGTGAATCAGGCATTTGAAAAAATGTTTGGTTATGAGCGTGAAGATTTGGTTGGGCTCTCTTTAGATTTGTGCATTTATGAGAACACGCAAGACGATTGGCACCAACGCATTAAGCAACTGTTGGATGATGAAGGGCTGGATTCGGTATTATTGGGTACCGATGCAACAATCTCTGCGATTACACGAGAAGGAAAAACCTTTACGGTTGAGGTGGGTTTTAGTCGAGTGAATACGTTGGACGATATTCAGTTGGTGCACACCATTCGCGATGTCTCGATACAAGTTCAAGCGCAACATCAAATGCAGGTCGCAAAGGAGCGTGCGGAAGCCTTGGCAAAAGCTCGAAGTCGCTTTGTTGCCACCATGAGCCATGAAATTAGAACCCCATTAAACGGGGTGCTGGGGATGTCTAACTTATTAAAAAACACATCATTAAGTTCACAGCAATCAATGTATTTGGATGCGATTGAGCAGAGTGGTCAAGCATTGTTAAAGGTCGTCAATAATATTTTAGACTTTGCCAAGTTAGATGAAGGGGGGGTGAATTTAGAGGCGAAAGCGTTTGATTTGAATGCAGTGGTTCGAGATGCCTTACAAATTCTGAATTTGCAAGCGATTGAAAGTGAGGTGGAGGTCTCTTTTGAAAGTCGTTTGCCCAGCCAACTTCAGTTGATTGGCGATGCAGGGCGTGTTCAGCAGGTCTTGTTGAACTTATTAAGCAATGCCATTAAATTTTCACCACAAGGTCGAGTGGAGGTGATAGTTACCCTTCGAGCGGTTGAGCAATCTCCTTCAGGAGTGGTGAGGGTATTGGTTGAAATAAAAGATACCGGTATCGGTATTTCAGAAGACTCACTGGAACAACTGTTCGATTCTTTTACTCAAGCAGATGACTCTACGACACGTAAATTTGGTGGCACAGGGTTGGGTTTGACGATCTCAAAACAGTTGGTGGAACTTATGGGGGGTACAATTGGGGTGGTCTCCGAAGAGAACGTCGGAAGTCTTTTTTGGGTTGAGATACCCTTTCAAACGGCTTTAGCTCAGCGATGTTTAGAGAATCTTGAAGTGCATGAAAAAAATGAACCTGTCCGGCTACCGGACTTATTGAAAGAGACTAAAAAAACAGAGGGGTCTACACCAGTTTTAGAGAGGCAAGCGTCTCCCATTTTAGCTGGAAAAACCATCTTGTTAATTGAAGATAATGAGACAAATCAGGAGATTGTGTTAGCGTTTGTGCAGCGTTTAGGTGCACGAGTTGATATTGCTAAGAATGGACTGGAGGGGTTGTCTTTTTGGCGCATGGGGGCTAAACAATATGATCTGATTTTAATGGATTGTCAGATGCCGGTTATGGATGGCTATGAGGCGACGATTTTGATTCGTAAAGAGGAGATGTTATCACAAACAACGGATGCTATTCCAATTGTCGCTTTAACCGCAAATGCTATGCCAGAAGACCGAGCGCGCTGTTTTTCGGTTGGCATGAACGATTACATTACTAAGCCGATAGATATTGAGCTGTTTAATCAAACCTTGATTAAGTGGATTATTTCAGCCTAGAAGGGTGTTTTTTTTTAAATGAATTGTTTTAAAAAAATTCCCCCCCCCTGTTTCTCCAGCCTGTCAGTGGTGATTTTAGCGGGCGGGCAGGGTAAGCGCATGGGAGCTCGTCAAAAAGCGTTGCTTCCTTATCAAGGAAAGCCACTGTTAAGTTGGGTGATTCAGGGACTCGCAGAGAAACAACTTCCGGTTTTATTGAATGTTAATTCGCAGGACTCTGCTTATCAATCGTATGATTTACCGCAGTTTTCAGACCAGTATCAAGGATTTTTAGGACCGCTTGCGGGAATGCAGGCCGCTTGGGACAATGTTGCATCGGATTGGATTGTCTTTGTTCCCTGTGATAACCCAAGTTTACCGAACCATTTAATTGAACGACTATTGCAAAGCTATTTCATACATCCTGCGCCATTGGTGGCGGTTCATGATGGAAAAAGAGTACAGCCACTATACTTATTAATGCATCGTAGCATGAAGCCTGCATTAGAGAGGGCACTTGAGCAGTCCCATCTAAGTGTTTCACGCTGGATTCAGGAGAACTCGCATGTGCTGGCGGATTTTTCAGATCAACCACAATTTTTTCAAAATATAAACACGATAAACACGCTTGAATCGTCTTAACTGAATGCTTGCGTGATCGCTCAAGCGACTCAAAAATCCCGCCTTTCCATGTGATTTGAGTATAAAATAGCCCCCTTCCTAATTTAATAAAAAACGAATCACTATGAGCAATGCACAGCTAATCCTAATTGATAAACGTAATCAACCTTTAAAAGAGTATCTTGTTGCGGTCGCCGCTTCGGATGGCCTGAATATTCGTGGGGTTGAAATCATGGCTTCACCGGCCAAAGGAGAACGGTCATTGCTCAATGCCAATGTGGTGATTCCGCCTTTAGAAGCCTTTGATTTTGACGTTAAAAAAATAGCCGATTCGTTGCTTGAACAATTAATGGTTGGCGAAGAGGCGGTACCAGTACAAACGTTTATTGAAAAGTGCTCAGAAGAGGAAGCTGTTCGTACGGCTCTGACTAAGTCGCTTCCTAAACTGCGTAAAAAAATAGAAGCGTTATTGAAAGAGTTTTGCCAGTCGGATGTGATCGGTTTGATTCAAGAGCGCCGTAATGATGCGTTGTATAAGTTAAAGCAACACGATTCGGAATTGAAGGGCAAAAAGGTTGTCTGTATTGATATTGAAGCCACCAATGTCTCAACGCACCCTGAAGCAGATATCATTCAAATCTCCGCCTGTGACCTTGAAGGCAATGAACTGTTTAACCAGTTAATTAACCCCGGTTACGACATTCCAGAGAATGAAAAACACAATATCACCACCGAAATGGTCGAAGGCCAGCCGTTATTGGCCGAAGCGTGGGATGATATTCATGCGGTCTTAAAAGAGGCCGACGTGGTGTTAGCGTATAGTACGGAAAGTGACTACATGTACCTTGAAAAAAGTGCAGAAAAAAAACTGCTCCCCTTTGAATTGGATTACAACCACTGGTTGGATGTGGCAGAGTTGAGTAAAGATTTACACGGTGCACTGCGTTGGCACAGTGAAAAAATGTACTGGTTCTATAAGACGCCTAAATTGACCATGGCGTATGAAAAGGTATTGGGCAAAGAGTTTCCAGGCGATGCGCATGATGCCTTGGCCGATGCACGTGCCACCGCAGAGTTGTTTAATGCGATGTTAGAAAAAGGTCGTAAGTCACAAGTACAGCAAAAGAAGGTGGTGAAAGCCAAAGAAGTGATTACCAATAATCCTTTTGCCGCAGCATTTGCGAACGCCAAGCGTAAGTAGGGGAGAAAAATTATGTGTGAAAAAAATTTCCCCCCCTCTTTTAAGCAACTTGAGAAAGCCAGTCAGGGTGACTGTTTTGATTGGGAGGCGCTTAAATCTCAGGTTAAGTTTGATGCAAACGGTTTAATTCCCGCCATCGCTCAGCAATTTGACAGTAAAGAAGTGCTCATGATGGCATGGATGAACTTACAATCGCTAGAAGAGACGCTCGCCACAGGGCGTGTCTGTTACTGGTCGCGTTCACGACAAAACTACTGGCGCAAGGGCGAAGAGTCTGGGCAAGTGCAGTTACTAAAATCCTTAGCGTTTGATTGCGATGGCGATACGATTTTACTGAGTGTCGATCAAACAGGCCCCGCGTGTCATACCGGCAGAAGGAGTTGCTTTTACAGTCAAGTGGCAGGTAAGCAAGTTGAAATTACCAGTGCACCCTTGATTGATCCTGAAACACTGTATAAAAAATAACGACAAAATTTCTTCCCTCCCTGCCAAGGGTAGGAGTTAAAGTCTTATATCCAGATTTAAATACGCCAGCAACATAATATCGTTACCCCAACTCTCCCATTGCCAGGGGAGAAGTTTTTAAGCCAGCGCTTCATTCACGATCGCTTTGGCCTCTTCTAAAATCTGCTCTAAATGCGCCGTGTCTTTAAAACTTTCCGCGTAAATCTTATAAATATCTTCGGTGCCCGATGGGCGAGCGGCAAACCAGCCATTCTCAGTGGTAATTTTTAACCCCCCTATGGCGGCGCCATTGCCGGGTGCGTGTGTGAGTTTGGCGGTAATTTTTTCACCGGCAAGGGTATCGGTCTTAACCATTTCGGGTGAGAGGTTGCTTAAAATCGCTTTCTCTTCTCGATTGGCGGGCGCATCAATGCGACGATAAACGGGGTTACCAAATTTTTCGGTCAGTGCGTGATACAGCTCAGCGGGGTCTTTGCCTGTTACGGCCGTTATTTCTGCGGCCAGTAAATTGAGGATGATGCCATCTTTATCGGTGCTCCAAGGTGAGCCGTCAAAACATAAAAAAGACGCACCTGCCGACTCTTCGCCACCAAATCCAAAGGTGCCCGTTTGTAACCCCTCAACAAACCATTTAAAGCCAACGGGTACTTCGATTAAGTTCAGGTTAAGTGCATTGGCGACACGGTCAATCATCGCACTGGAGACAAGCGTTTTTCCAACAGCGGCATTTTTTGGCCAGTTAGGGCGGTGGGTAAATAGGTATTGAATCACCACCGCTAAATAGTGGTTGGGATTCATCAGTCCAGCGGACTTGGTGACAATACCATGTCGATCGACATCGGGGTCATTGGCAAAGGCTAAATCGTAACGCTCTTTTAGCTCAATTAGCCCCGCCATAGCATAAGAGGAGGAGCAATCCATACGGATTTTTCCATCTTTATCAACATGCATAAACGAGAAGGTCGGATCAACTTGTGGATTCACAATCTCTAAATTTAAACCATAATAATCAGCAATGGGTTGCCAAAAATCAATGGCCGCGCCACCCATTGGATCGACCGCTAAGGAGAGTCCAGCTCCTTTAATCGCCTGCATGTTGACCACTTTATCAAGGCTTTCGACATAGGGGGTGATAAGATCGGTTGGGGTCACAAATTCCGAAGCGAGTGCATCGGTTAAAGGGAGTCGTTTTACCGCAAGCAGACCTTTTTGAATAATAACATTGGCACGGTCTTGAATCCAAGACGTCGCCTCGGTATCCGCTGGACCACCATTAGGGGTGTTGTATTTAAAGCCACCATCTTTGGGAGGGTTATGCGAGGGCGTAATCACAATGCCATCGGCCAGCCCTGCGGATTTCCCTTGGTTATGGCGTAATATGGCATTGGAAATAACCGGGGTAGGCGTGTATCGTCCGTTGGATTGAATAATCGTGCCTATCTGGTTGGCCGCAAACACTTCAATCGCCGTGGCATGTGCGGCTTCCGATAAAGCGTGAGTGTCCATGCCAATGTAGATGGGGCCATTGGTGTTTTGTAAATAACGATACTCAACAATCGCTTGGCAGATGGCGGCGATATGGTCTTCATTAAAGGTGCAAAGCGTTGAGCAACCACGATGCCCCGAGGTACCAAAGCTCACCGCTTGGCTGATTTGTTGCGCATCGGGTTTTAACACATAATAATCCGTCATTAATTTTGGAATATTTTCTAATAGATGATAGGGGGCTTTTTTACCCGCAAAGGATGTATGTGTCATAATAGGTCTCATTGTCAAAAGTTTGCACAGATCATAGCTTGTCATGACGTGAAAAGCGAAAAAAAAGTTGCGATCACACCATGGAATGATGAATGGGTATTTGAGAGTAGTATGTATGAATTTTAATGCATTTCTCTTGAATTCGTCTGCTTTAACCCTTATCTATTAGAGTATTATTGATGTGTATTAAGATTATAGAGAGAGAATTAGATTAATGAGCCAAGATTATTATGCGAGTTTAGGAGTTTCACGCTCCGCAAGCGATGCGGAAATAAAAAAAGCCTACCGTAAAATGGCGGCTAAATATCACCCAGATAAACCAACGGGGGATGAGACTAAGTTTAAAGAGATTAGTGAGGCCTATGAGACCTTAAGCGATCCAGAAAAGCGCAAACTGTATGACCAGTTTGGTGCCGATTACGAACAACGCCAAGCAGGTGGTTTTGGTGGTTATCAACAGCATCATGCTGGTGGGTTTGGCGGCGGAGAGGATTACAGCGATATTTTTAGCTCTATGTTTGGCGGCGGAGGTTTCGCGGGTGGACAAGGTAGTCAAGGAGGCTTTGGTCAGCAGCAAGCTCGCCCTCAAAAAGGTGAAGATCAAACCGTTGCTGTTATGGTTACCTTAGAAGAAGCGATTGAAGGTACGGAAAGAATTATTAATGTGCAAACGGGCAATGCACGTTCGAGCGCTTCTTCGTACGATACCCAGCCAATCAAAGTGCGAATTCCTGCCGGGATTACCCAGGGCAAAAAAATTCGTGTGAAAGGTAAAGGGTATAGTGGCTTTAATGGCGGGCCAAATGGCGATGTCATTATTGAAATCAATCTGCAAAAACATCCGTTGTTTCGAGTGGAAGGCAATGATGTTTATTTGGATCTTCCGGTGACCCCATGGGAAGCCGCGCTGGGTGCAAAGGTAGAAGTCCCAACGCTTAAAGGTAAGGTTAAGATGAACATTGCCGCAGGGACACAATCGGGTGGTAAATTGCGAATCAAAGGACGAGGTTTAGGCCAAACACCGGGGCATCAGTATGTGATTGTACAAATTCATACCCCGCCCGCTAAAACAGATGAGCAAAAAGCCTTCTATCAACAGATGGAAGAAAAAATGCCTTTTAATCCAAGGGCGCATTTTTAGAAAGTCGTAAATAAAAGGGAGCAAGTTGCTCCCTTTTTTATAGTCAAATTAAATTTGGGGTCAGAGTAAGGTTAGCAGACTGCTTGGAAGGGTATCAAAGGGTTTTTACTCTGACCCCAGTATTTGAATGTATGATGAATAGTCTCTACTTTATGGTAAAGTATGCGGTAACAATGATTAAGGAAGATAGAATATGAAACGTAGAGATTTTATTGGTGCCATTGCAGGGGCAACCGCAGCGACCGCGTTAACCGCGTGTGGAACGGAGAGTGGTTCGATGAACAGTGGGGGCGATTGTACGCCTGCGAAACCAATTAAATGGAAGATGGTGACCACTTGGCCTAAAAACTTTCCGGGTTTAGGCACGGGCGCGAATAATATTGCCAAGCTAATTACCGATATGTCAGGCGGTCGTATTGAAGTTAAGGTGTATGGCGCAGGTGAGTTAGTCGGTGCGTTTGAAGTGTTTGATGCTGTCTCACGTGGTAATGCACAGTTGGGTCATGCGGGGGCGTATTACTGGAAAGGTAAAATTCCAGCGGCCGCTTTTTTCTCTGCGGTGCCTTTTGGTTTGACCGCGAATGAGATGAATGCGTGGTTATATTATGGCGGCGGTTTAGAGCTGTGGGAAGAGGCGTATAAACCGTTTGGTTTGATTCCTAACCCCGGTGGAAATTCAGGTACTCAAATGGGTGGCTGGTTTAATAAAGAGATTAACAGCCTAGACGATTTAAAAGGGTTGAAGATGCGCATTCCTGGGTTAGGAGGCGAGGTATTGAGCCGAGCGGGTGGTATTCCTGTCACACTTCCCGGGGGCGAACTTTTTCCAGCGTTACAGTCGGGCGCATTAGATGCGACCGAATGGGTAGGCCCTTACAATGATTTGGCCTTTGGGTTTTATAAAACCGCTAAATACTACTACACCCCCGGTTGGCATGAGCCCGGTACCGCGATGGAGTGTATGATTAATGAAGAAGCGTTTAACGAACTGCCTGCCGATTTACAAAGCATTGTGCGCAATGCTATTAAAGTCGCCAATGCCGATATGTTGGCGGAATATACTGCACGTAACCAGCAAGCACTGCACACGCTGTTAACCGAACATAATGTGCAGCTGCGCCACTTCCCAGATTCGGTACTGAAAGCGTTAAAAGAAATTTCAGCCGAAGTGGTGGAAGAGGAAGCTAAGCGTGATGCGCTCTCCACTAAAGTTTGGGCATCGCAAAAAGCATTTAAAGAGCAGGTGATGCAGTGGACGGAAGTGTCCGAACAAGCCTATTTAAGAGCGCGTTCTTTGTAAATAAATCAGAATACATCGGAGGTTATACCCCATGAAAATCGTATCCTATAGCTGTAAACCGTATGATAAATGTGCGTTGAGTGAAGTGTTTGATGCGTCATGGACGTGTACCTATTTAGATGTGCCACTGAATTTAGATTCCATTGGCTGTGCTCAGGGTGCTGAGATAGTCACTGCTTTTGTCAATGATCGTTTGGATGCTGAGGTGCTAACTCAGTTGGCCAGCGGAGGCACGAAACTGTTGGCATTACGGTGTGCGGGCTTTAATCATGTAGATTTGGTGTGTGCAAAATCACTTGATATTGCGGTGGTTCGTGTTCCCGCCTATTCGCCTTATGCCGTTGCAGAACATACCATTGGACTGATGTTGGCACTCAACCGCAAGTTGTATCGTGCCTATAATCGTATTCGAGAGGGCAACTTTTCACTTAACGGCATGTTAGGGTTTGATATGCACGGCAAAACCGTTGGTATTGTGGGTGCAGGACGCATTGGTCGACTGGTTGGCTCCATGTTAAAGGCGTTTGGTTGTCGAGTCTTAGTGTACGATCCTTACGAAAGTGAGGTGTGCCAAGCACTAGGCTTTGAACAAGTTGCGTTAGAATCTATTTGGCAAGCGGCAGATATTATCAGTTTACACTGCCCGCTTACCGAAGAGACCAAGTGCTTGATTAATGGGCGCAGTATCGCTCAAATGAAAAAAGGGGTGATGCTGATTAACACTGGGCGAGGTGATTTGATTTCAACCCCTGATGTCATTAACGCCCTTAAGTCCAAACAGATTGGGTATTTAGGGTTAGACGTCTATGAAAAAGAGGGGGCACTCTTCTTTGAAGATCACTCCGATGAGATTATTTTAGACGATGTATTCGAGCGACTGCTCACCTTTCCGAATGTTTTAGTCACTGGGCATCAAGCCTACTTCACTCAAGAAGCCTTATCGCATATTGCAGAAACAACCCGAGATAATATCCGAGCTTACCAGCAAAATGAACCGCTATTAAATAGCTTGTAATAGGGGGGGGAGAAAAACTGGGGTCAGAGTAAGATAAGGCCATGCTTTTCTAACAGAACAAGCATGGCTTTATCTTACTCTGACCCCTTGTTTTTTTTACTCCGTTGTTTCATCAGGGCGACACTGTTTTTGACTGGCTTTGGCAAACATCGCTTGATGGTTCTTTTGGCGATAGCTACGATCAACATACTGCTCGGGTTGTTCTGGAATGAGGTAGATGTATTGGCCACGGGTTAAATCTTCATCGCTGTAGCTGGGATTTTGGTTGTCTTCAACGGTAACGGGGGCGATGACGGCAATCTTTAGATCTGGCGCTCGGGCTTT
>JALSJT010000205.1 GCA_026989175.1 Thiomicrorhabdus sp.
ACCGAGTCGATCTTAATGTCTATGCCCCCTTTGGCGACGTGGAAGTACGATTATCAGCCAGAGCCAGGAACAGAAGAAGCCAAAATTTATGACTATTTAACACCACAAGATTGGTTAAAAACACTTAAATAACCACTCAGATGGCCCCTAAAAAGGCCATCTCTTTGTTAAAAAATGTATATTTACAGGTTGTAAACGTATATTTTTTGCCTTGACCTGCCTCTTTTTAGTGGCGACCTGAGTGGCTATTTTTGATATTAATTATTTGGGTAATCCAGTATTATGGACAAACTGCGTGTTGATAAGTGGCTTTGGGCGGCTCGGTTTTTTAAAACCCGAGGCGTGGCACTCGAGGCGATTAAGGGCGGAAAAGTGTCGTTAAACGGCTCAAAACCCAAACCCAGTAAAACCTTGATGGTGGGGGATACACTTGAGATTACCCAAGTGCATCGTCAAGTGGAAATTACGGTACTAGGTGTTCATGATAAACGAGGTTCTGCGGAACAAGCGGAGACCTTATATCAACTGGACAACGAAGTACTGAACCAGCGTAAACCAACGGCTGACATGGCGTTGGTAGGCTATCGTGAAAAAGGTGCAGGCCGACCAACCAAGCGTGATCGCCGAAAAATAGAAAGCTTTTGTTCTTAACCTTAGGGGTATAAAAAATGAAAAAAAAAGTATTATCAGCCGCAATCTTTGTGGCAGCGACAGCGTCACTGTCCGCATCCGCGAATTCACTTGAAAATGTAGGCGTGGGAATTAATTATGGTCTGTTTTCAGGGCCTACGTTAGAGATGACCTATCCACTAAGTGACTCTTTTAGTGTCCGCGGTGCCTTGTCATCGGGGATGGGATTGAGTGAAACAGATAATGGAGCGGGTACCGAAGTTGATTATACGGTAGAAGCGGACGGTGGTATTCATCGTTTAGTAGTTGATTATCGTCCAATGGGGGGTAATTTCTTTTTATCAGCTGGCTATGCGATTAATAATTTTGAAATTACTGCGGATTCTTATCAAAATGTATCTGGTCAAGTAACGATTGGTGGTGAGACCTATGATGCCTCTGCTAATTTAGCGTTAAATGGTGTGGTGGATTGGGATAGTGCACCCATGTTAACCTTAGGTTGGGGACACTCTCCTGCTGCGGGTTGGGGGGCTCTTTTTGAGATTGGTATGATCTTTACGGGTACAGCCAATGTGTCATTAAATGGTTCTGGTACCGTAACACAAGGTGGAACAGTGTATGATGTTTCAACTGATCCAACGGTTCGTGCGGCATTAGACGCAGAAGAGCAGCGATTGAAAGATGATTTAGCCGATTATGATTTTTTACCTGTTTTACAGGCAGGTATTACTTATCGTTTTTAAGAGTATCGTTTCATTTTTTGAAAAAACCCACGTGATCGTGGGTTTTTTTATGTTCTAATTTAGTGTGTAAGTAATTTGTAGCATTAATTTTAAGTTGAGTTTAAAGGGTATTTTATATGGATGTGTGCACTGTTTTGTACGATTCAGCACAGGAGGAGCTGTTTGAACGAGAGGTAAAACCGTTGCTACAAGATTACCCCTGTGAATATCAAGCCTATTCTGAAGAGTCACTGCCTTCATTAGTTGAACAGTCACGAGTACTGCTTTGGTTAGGAGATGAAGCCCTGTATTCGTTTTTACCGATTGCAGCAAGTAAACAGTGGCAAATTGGATTTCTTCCACACCCAGAGATGACCAAAGCCAGACGAAATTTTTTAGTGGCTAAAAAAACAAAAGAAGCTGTTATTAATATTTTTGAGGCGGAAAAATCTATCGCTACGGATTTATTGTATTGCAATGATCAGCTTGTTTTAAATGCCGTGATACTGGGTAATTCAGAGTCCATGAAAGCTGCCGCACAGTTAGACGAAGGGGTATGGAGCAAACTGAAGCACTTAATGATTATGATTTTTAAAGTCGGTCAAGTACGTTTACAGGCTTATCAGTTAGAAACAAAAAAACAAAAAGTAGTTCACACCGCTGCACTCGGTATTACCATTGTGTATCGGATTGAAAACAGTGATTTTACTAAACGGCTGGTGCCGCATGAACCACAAGATAATTCAAGCGTAAATGGACTGATTCTTGCACCAAGAAGTATCTTTGAGATGATCTATTTTTTGTTTAATCGTTTCTTTGCTCGTGGCTCAACAAAAGGAAATTTACCCAGCTATTTAGGGCACATAAAAACAGAATCCCTAACCATTACGGCAGAGGAACCGATTGAGTATCGTGTTGATGGTCAGCCATTCAGTCGTCAAGAGGTATTGGTTTACCTTAAAAAAGAGGTTCTGCAAGTCTGTAATACCAAGCTGCCTGAAAAACAGAGTACCCAAGAGCCAAAAGAGGCGGTCAAAATTTCAGGGTTGCCCAAAGGGAAATCCATTAAAGAGCTTGTTAATCGGCCGCTGCCATGGATACACCATGCCGATTTAGAAGAAGTGAAAGAGACCTTTGTGACTTTATCGGAGAATGCTCAAGCCTCCCAGTCTTATTTGGTTTTGATGGTGCTCTCCACTTTATTGGCCACCGTTGGGTTATTTGCCAACTCTGCCCCCGTTATTATTGGTGCAATGATTTTAGCCCCGCTTATGTCGCCTATTATCTCGTTATCGATGGGTGTGTTACGACAAAATTCTGAGTTTATTAAAGTTAGCCTTAAAACCTTAGTAACTGGGGTAGCATTGGCGATATTCTTTGGTACGCTGTTAAGTTTATTAGTGCCTTTGCATACCATTAACGCTGAAATTGGCGCACGTTTAAGCCCCACTTTATTGGACTTAGGCGTTGCCATTATTTCAGGAATCGCTGCGGCTTATGCCAGTGCGCGTTCAGAGGTCGCAAAAAGCTTAGCAGGCGTTGCCATTGCTGTCGCCCTTGTGCCTCCTCTAGCCGTAACGGGTATTGGTATTGGCTGGTTAGACTGGCAGGTTTTTTCGGGTGCCTTTTTACTCTTTATCACCAACTTAATGGGCATTGTACTCGCCGCGGCCGCTACTTTTTTAATAATGGGCTTTAGTCCATTCTATTTAGCAAAAAAGGGGTTATTGGTGCTGTCATTGCTGGTTGTTATGGTCAGTGTTCCTTTAGTCTTATCTTACAACACCATGGTCAAAGAACAGGGGGTTATTTATACCCTAGAAGGTTGGAAAGTAGATGGTATTGAAGTCAAGGAGGTTAAGGTTCGTAATGGTGATACGCTTTATATATCCGCTAAACTTATTGCAAATAGACCGCTCAATGCGGTAGATATTGATAAAGTAAAGTTGAAAATGGAAGCCTTATTGGAAAAAAGTGTTCAGCTAGAAGCGACTTTAGCGGTGGTTCGTTAGTTTTTAGCTTGAATAATACGTTCAGTTTAGGTGGTTGAATAGACATAAAAAAACCCGCGATTATTTGCGGGTTTTGTTTGGTATTGCTTTAGAGAGTGGTCTTATTTCTCTAATGCCGCCATTGCAGCACGTTTTTTAGCAATGAGCTTTTGGATAATTGGCGTCATAATAATATCCATTGCTTTCACCATGTGCGTACCAGAACAGATCATGGTGTGTGGGTTTTGTAACCAAGCGCCTTCGATTTTATCGACGATGGTAGATAGATCCACTTCATCATGGCGTACATGGGTGATGATTAAGGAATCTTCTGGTGCAGGTCCCATGGTCGCAGTTTCAGCTTGGGTTGAGAATGGATCAGAGGTGTCAATTAAGGGGACACGTTGGAAGTTAACATCGGTACGGTGAAATTGTGGCACGATGTACTCAATGTAGTCATCCATACGCTCCATGATGGTGTCACGTACTTGTGCAACGGTATACGGACGCTCTGACGTATCACGGTAGATTTTTTGCATCCACTCGATGTTAATAACGGGTGCAACACCGATACCTAGATCAACATGTTGTGCTACGTCGTACATCCCCTCTTTCGGACCATGATCTTTACGTTTTACGGCGCCGTGTAGGCCTTCGTAAAATAGGATATCAGTATCAGGTTCAATCTCTTCCCAAGGAGTAAATTCACCAGGCTCTAAATTGGTGCCTAAGCGGGCATTATGCTCAGCGGCCTCTTCTTCACTGTGGAGGTAGTAACGTTTTTTACCTGTTGCTGTCTCTTTGTAAGAGGCAAAGAGCTCTTCTAGCTTTTGGAACTCGTTTGCGTGCTCTGAAAAATGCGTTAATGGTTTGCCACCATTTTTTTTAGATTCAGCCACTTTTTCACGCATCTCTTTACGTGTGTATTTGTGAAAGCTGTCGCCTTCAATCACAGCAACTTTTAAGTTTTCACGGTCAAAAATAGTTTCTACGGCACGTTTTACAAAGGATGTTCCTGCTCCAGAAGATCCGGTAACGGCGACGATAGGGTGTTGTACTGACATAGAGTTGTCTCCTAAAAATTTAAATTTTAAAAAATGGTTTATAAACTCAGTGTATTTTCTGAATTTTTAAATGTTTCTGTTTTGATGAGCGATATTAGAAACTAAAATCGCTTATATTTCAAAAAACTTTTTGCGACTGTTTAGACGTCCAAGTTTTCAACTTGCAATGCGTTAGACTCAATAAAGGCTCTACGAGGCTCGACTTCATCGCCCATAAGGGTGGTAAACACTTGGTCAGCGGTAATGGCATCCCGAATGGTTACTTGCAGTAAGCGTCGTGCTTCGGCATTCATTGTGGTTTCCCAAAGTTGTTCTGGGTTCATCTCCCCCAAACCTTTATAACGCTGGATGTTTTGACCGCGTTTGGCTTCTTTAAACAGCCATTCAATAGCCTCTTTAAAGCTAGAAACGGACTGTTTTTTCTCACCACGTTGGATATAGGCGGTATCACTTAGCAAGCCTTGCAGTGCTTGGCCTAAGGTAACGATCTGTTCAAAGTCTTTTGAAGCGAAAAACTCAGCATCAAAGACCTGTGAACTTAAGGTACCGTGTTCACGCTGTTGTAGGCGAATTTGGTACTTACCTGCAATATCCAGTTCACTGGTGGGTTCAACGGTGAGCTGGTATTCGACCTTATTTTGTTCGCCATTGGCTTGTAAGTGCGGTAAAAACTGATTGATCCACGCCGTTAAGGCATCGAAGTCATTTAAGGTCTCTAATGTCATTGCAGGGTGGTCAATCATCATTTCTAAGAAAGTGGGATTGTAACGGCGGCCTAAACGTTTAATCACATGTTGTGTCTTAAAGTAGCTTTTAGCAAGGCTCTCTAAGGCAACGCCGTTGATGCTTGGTGCCCCTTTTTCAGTCCATAAAGCGGCATTATCAATGGCGGTTTGCAGCAGATAGCCTTCTAATTCAGAGTCGTCTTTTAGGTAGGTCTCTTGCTTGCCTTTTTTGACTTTATACAGAGGGGGTTGGGCGATATAAATATAGCCTTTTTCAACCAATTCAGGGTATTGACGGTAGAAGAATGTCAGTAACAAAGTACGAATGTGTGAACCATCGACATCGGCATCGGTCATGATGATAATGCGGTGGTAACGTAGTTTTTCAATATTGTACTCTTCACCAATTCCACAGCCTAGGGCGGTAATTAATGTACCCACTTCGGCCGACGCTAACATTCGATCAAAACGAGCTCTTTCAACATTTAAGATTTTGCCTTTCAGTGGCAAAATAGCTTGAGTACGGCGGTCACGGCCTTGTTTGGCTGAACCTCCCGCGGAGTCACCCTCCACCAAGTAAAGTTCTGAAAGCGCGGGGTCTTTTTCTTGGCAATCGGCGAGTTTTCCGGGCAAACCTGCAATGTCTAATGCGCCTTTACGGCGAGTCATTTCTCGTGCTTTACGTGCGGCTTCACGCGCACGCGCAGCGTCAACAATTTTGCCAAAGACGGCTTGGGCTTCTTTGGGATTCTCTAACAAGTATTCTGAAAGTTTTTCATTCATAGCGGTTTCAACCGCCGTTTTTACTTCGGAAGAGACCAGTTTGTCTTTGGTTTGCGATGAAAATTTAGGATCGGGTACTTTTACCGAAATAACGGCGGCCAGTCCTTCACGAGCATCGTCACCTGAAACGGTTATTTTATATTTCTTAGCCAGTCCAGAGCTCTCAGCATAGGAGTTCATGGTGCGCGTTAAGGAGGCTCTAAAGCCTGACATGTGCGTACCACCATCTCGCTGAGGGATGTTATTGGTAAAACAAAAAATGGACTCTTTATAAGAGTCAGACCACTGCATGGCGACTTCGACGGTAATGTCGTCTTTTACGGTGGAGAAGTAAAACGCTTTTTCATTAATCAGGGGTTTATTTGTGTTGATGTAATCGACAAACGCTTTAATCCCCCCTTCAAACTGAAAAACCTCATGGCGGTCATCGCGCTTATCGCGTAATTCAATGTGCACACCAGAGTTTAAGAAAGAGAGCTCTCTTAAGCGCTTTAATAGGTAGTCAAACTTAAATTCAACATTGGTAAAGGTATCGGTGCTGGGTAAGAAACGGATTTCAGTTCCGGTCTCTTCGGTAGGCCCGACGGCGGCCATGGGCGCATCTGGTACACCGTGGGTGTAAGATTGCTTCCAGATTTGACCATCACGCTTGATAATAAGATAGAGTTTTTGAGACAGCGCATTTACAACCGAAACCCCTACGCCATGTAGTCCACCGGATACTTTGTAAGAGTTGTCATCAAATTTACCCCCCGCATGCAATACGGTCATAATGACTTCAGCGGCGGATACGCCCTCTTCTTTATGAATATCAACGGGAATACCACGACCGTTATCGGTCACGGAAACAGAGCCATCGGTATGGATGGTCACCACGACTTTATCACAATGGCCTGCAAGCGCTTCATCAATACCGTTATCAACCACTTCGAAGACCATGTGGTGCAATCCAGATCCGTCATCGGTGTCACCAATGTACATTCCGGGGCGTTTACGAACGGCATCTAAACCTTTTAGAACCGTGATGGAGGAGGAATCGTATTGTGTTTCTTCTGACATAAAACTCGATTTCTTTTAAGGAGGCTCGAAAAGACGGAGCCTCAATTGTATTTGAGGGCTAAATTTAGACAGGTAATTCTACCATAAATACAATGAAAGTGCAGAGCCACTGAAGGGGGAGAAATTAACTAAACATCCAGCTGGTTGGGTTGGGGATAGGTTGTTGGTTGCTGAGGTATTTAAAGCCTTTTACGCAGCGAATAATGAGCCAGACAACATAAAAAAACAGGACGATCCAGCCGATTAGGATAATGGTGAGTATTCCACCAATAATGAGGTAGAGCAGACCAATCCAAAAAGTACGAATTTGGAATTGATAGTGGGATTGTAAAAAATCATATTCATCGCTTTTATTGACATAGGCCATGATGACACCGACGAGTGCGGTAAATGGAATCATAAGATTTGCAAGATACAGAGCATAGATAATCATTGGAAGGGTGGTATTGAGTTCTGGATTGCTGGATTTGTGTCTTTCGTTCATAAAGGGCATCCTTTTTTTACCATTGACTGGAAAAATAAGTGTAGCAAAAGAAGGTGTTTTTTTCTAAGTTTTACGGATAAGTTCTCCGGTATTAATGTGCCAAGTATGGGTGTTTTTAGGATTTAAAACAGGGATGAGGGATAGAGAGGTACTGGTAATGATGTGTTGTATTTTTAAGACTTGCAGTAGCTCGAGTAGCTTTAGACGGTGTGTTTCATCTAGTTCAGCGGGCAGGTCATCAATGAGCAT
>JALSJT010000206.1 GCA_026989175.1 Thiomicrorhabdus sp.
GAAGTGAAAGAGATTCAAAGCCCAGCGTATGAATCTCGTAAAGGGGAGATTCTAACGTGCAGCGTTATCCCAACCTCGGATGTTGAAATCGAGCTGATTTAAAATTAACGAAACTACAAACAAAAAAGCCCAGAAAATCTGGGCTTTTTACTGAGAAACCAAAACATTCATTAGTGCGCCGAATGATTTGGATCCCAATCGGTCAAGGTATACTCGGCACCACAGTACGGACACTTTGCTTTGCCGGTTAACTCAATCGGTAAAAAGACTTTTGGATGCGCATTCCAAACACTCATCTCTCGTGTTGGGCAATGCAACGGTAAATCTTTGTAGGTCACTTCATAACTCGATTTGGAACAACAGGTTGAATCATTACTCATATCAAAACTCCTTATAGGCCTTTAAGCGACATTGGTTAACCAATTTAAGTGCGCAGGCGAACGACCATGAACGATATCAAAATACAGTGTTTGTAATTTTTCGGTAATGGGTCCACGAGAGCCGATACCAATTGGACGATTATCCAACTCTCTAATCGGGGTTACCTCTGCGGCCGTACCGGTGAAGAATGCTTCATCGGCAATATACACTTCATCACGTGTAATACGCTTTTCGACCACTTCAATACCAAGCTCTCTTGCCATTTGCATAATGGTTTTACGGGTAATGCCATCTAAAGCGGAGGTTAGTTCAGGCGTATACAGCACCCCATCGCGCACCATAAAGAAGTTTTCACCAGAACCCTCTGCAACAAACCCTTCGGTATCCAGCAACAACGCTTCATCGCAACCGTGACTAATCGCCTCTTGCAGTGCCAACATGGAGTTCATATAAGAACCATTGGACTTGGCTTTGGTCATAGTGACATTCACATGGTGACGCGTATAAGAAGAGGTGGCAACCTTAATACCACGGGTTAAATTCTCCTCCCCCATATAAGCGCCCCACTCCCAAGCCGCGACCATTACGTGGACTTTCAGGTTATCGGCACGTAAGCCCATCCCTTCTGAACCATAAAAAGCCATTGGACGTAAATAAGCTGACGTTAAGTTGTTTAACTTAACCGAAGCTCTTTGCGCTTCATTAATCGTCTCTTTATCAAACGGAATGTCCATATTCATGATTTTGGCTGAATTAAAAAGACGGTCGGTATGCGTATCTAAGCGAAAAATAGAGGTGCCTTGCTCCGCTTCATAGGCTCGTACACCTTCAAAGACGCCCATTCCATAATGTAAGGTATGGGTTAAAACATGTACCTTAGCATCACGCCAAGGCACCATTTCGCCATCTAACCAGATCAGACCATCTCTATCTGCCATTGTTTGCATTGAAAACACTCCCAAAAAATCGATCAAAAAATAAATTAAGGGCGATATTTTATCCTAAACAACAACTTATTATTCTATTTTATTGCTCCCCGCATTTAATCTAAAAAATTAAAAGCCGAGATAAAACAACCACTGCCCATAAGGGAAATTACTTGAAATTTTAAATTATTGGGTTAAAATCCCCTCTTTGGCTTTTTAAGCCGATGATAAAAGCAACCACTTCGCATAGGGTTCAAAGCACCCTATACAGGGTTGCTTTTTTGTTTTTTACGCTTACGTTTACAACATTTTACAGTGACTCTACACCACGTTTATAAGGACAAAACAACATGTCAACGCACTTAATGAATACTTACGCGCGACTGCCCGTTACCTTTGAAAAAGGCCGTGGTGCCATACTACAAGACACCGATGGAAAAACGTACTTAGATGCTTTAAGTGGTATTGCCGTGTGCAGTTTAGGCCATTCGCATCCCGCCATTTCGGATGCGATTTGCCTGCAAAGTAAAACGCTCATGCATACTTCAAACCTGTATCAAATCCCCAATCAAATAGAACTTGCGAACAAACTGATTGCGCTCTCCGAGATGGAGCGGGTTTTCTTTTGCAACTCTGGCGCAGAAGCCAATGAGACCGCCTTAAAGATTGCCAAAAAATACGGAAACCAACAAGGAATTACGCAACCAACGGTCATCGTCATGGAAAACAGCTTTCATGGTCGTACCATGGCGACCCTCTCGGCCACGGGAAATCCAAAAGTACATGAAGGATTTACCCCGTTAGTCGAAGGGTTTATTCGTGTCCCATTTGATGACATTGAAGCCGTTAAAACGCTCTCTGACAACTCGAATATTGTGGCCATTCTAGTCGAACCTATCCAAGGAGAAGGCGGGGTTCATATTCCACAGGCGGGCTATTTAACGGCACTAAGGCAAATTTGTGATGCCAATAACTGGCTGCTGATGCTGGATGAAATTCAAACCGGCATGGGGCGTACCGGTGAATGGTTTGCGTTTCAACATGAAAACATCGTGCCAGATGTCTTAACGCTTGCCAAAGCACTTGGCAATGGGATGCCAATTGGCGCTTGCCTAACCAAAGACAGCGCATCGAATGTACTGGTGCCAGGCAATCACGGTACAACCTTTGGCGGCAATCCTTTGGCGTGCGCCGCAGGATTGGCGGTCATTAACGTATTAGAAGCCAATCACTACATTCCATCCGTTGCCAGTAAGGGCGATGCGCTGCTTAAGCAGTTTAAAGCCGCCTTCGCAGAACAAAAAGGCGTATTGGATGTTCGTGGCAAAGGCTATATGTTCGGTATTCAACTTGACCGCCCTTGTGGTGAACTGGTGGCGACAGCGCTTGAACAAGGCTTGCTCATCAATGTTACCCGAGGGGATACGGTTCGTTTACTGCCCACCTTTGTGATGAACACAGAACAGACAGATGAACTGATTACCAAACTGGTCAACATCATTAACCAGTTTTTAAAATAAAAAAACTCCCCCCCCTGTGCCTAGTATTGAAAACAAAAAGGGAGGAGGGGGGGGAAAGAAAAATTAATTACTCTAAAAAAGACACTCAATTATGACGGTTAGACACTTTTTAACACTACAAGATCTCACGCCAGCAGAATTAAATCAGATCATGCACCGTGGTATCGAACTTAAAGCGATGCAAAAAGCGGGCGATATTTTTGAACCGCTGAAAAATCAAACACTGGCAATGATTTTTGAAAAGTCATCCACCCGAACTCGAATCTCATTTGAAACAGGCATGACACAGCTCGGCGGCCACTCGCTGTTTCTCTCCTCTCGTGACACCCAACTTGGACGTGGCGAGCCGATTGAAGACAGTGCCCGAGTGATCTCCAGCATGGTCGATGGCATTATGATTCGTACCTTTGGGCACGACATTGTTAGCACGTTTGCACAATACTCATCCGTGCCCGTTATCAACGCACTCACCGATAACTTTCACCCCTGCCAACTCTTAGCCGACATGCAAACCTACCAAGAGCATCGTGGCAGTATTCAAGGCAAGACGGTGACATGGGTGGGCGACGGAAATAACATGTGTCACTCTTATATTAATGCGGCAGCACAGTACGACTTTACATTACGCATCGCTTGCCCAGAGGGTTATGATCCGAACATGGATCTGGTTGCCAAACACCAAGACCGGGTTGAAATTGTACGCAACACCTTAGATGCGGCTGAAAATTCCGATCTCATTGTGACCGATGTGTGGGCGAGCATGGGGCAAGAAGAGGAGCAAAAATTGCGTGAAAAAGCCTTTGCAGACTATCAAGTCAATCAACAAGTGATGCAACAAGCGGACAAAGACGCCCTATTCATGCACTGCTTACCTGCACACCGTGGCGAAGAGGTGACCGCAGAGGTGATTGATGCCAAAGACAGCGTGGTTTGGGATGAGGCAGAAAATCGACTTCATGCGCAAAAAGCATTGCTTGAATTTTTAATGGCAAAAAAATGACCCCCTCCCAGCCTCCCCCTTTGCAGGGGGAGGAGCGAGCCCTAATCCATCTTTTTTAGCTATATTTCCTTTCCAGCGGATTAAATCTCGATTGGGTCAGCAGTTGATTCAACTCAAACAGTGGCAAGCCCATCACCGCTGAATAGCTACCTTGAATCTCCTGTATAAAAGCGGCTCCAACCCCTTGAATCGCATACGATCCTGCTTTTCCAAAGGGCTCTTCTGTCGCAATATACGCTTCAATTTTTTCCTTCGTTAAAACTGCAAACTGTACTTTCGTTTTATTCAACTCCGAAAAGACTTCACCGTCGTACACCACCGCGACCGCACTCAATACCTCATGCGTCTTTCCCGACAAACTCGATAACATGTTAAACGCATCGGCTACATTTTTAGGTTTGCCAAAAACCTTACCATTCAATACCACCGCGGTATCGCTGCCCACCACCCAAATGGTTTTTCCCGCCACTTTATTAAAGCCAGACAACGCCTTTTCAATCGCCATTCGTAACACAAACGACTCGGGAGATTCATTCGGTAGCGCCACCTCCTCAATGGGCGCATTCACCACATCAAAGGTTAAGCCCAATTGCAGTAACAGCTCTTTTCTTCTTGGTGAGGAAGACGCTAAAAACAGTTTATTTTCACGCGGTAAAGGTTGTTTAATATCCGTCATACAAAGCCTGCTATAATTTGAAATTAAAAAAGGAGTACCTATGGACATTATCTTACCTGAGCACCACCCAAAACTGCTGGAACAAACCTTTGATGCCAAGTATCTTTATGACCACCCGCTGTACTCATTAATGGCGGAGCCCACGGCACTGCCGTGGTTGCTAGTCATTCCCAAACAATCGCTCACCGAACCTGCCTACATCGAAAAACTGTACGGCGAAATCTACCGACTGATTCACGTCTTGCAGCAAGCAGGGTTTGGTCCGCATTTTAACCTTGCCAAACTCGGCAATCAAAATCCGCATTTGCATATTCATATCATTTTTAGAACCGAAGCGGACGAAGTATGGCCAAGCCCTGTCTGGTGTCACGAACCACTCACAACGGACGATCAAATGCCTGCTACGCTAAAGGCTGCCCTTAACGACTATTTCTCATAACACCAAATCAAACACCTGTGCGATGTGTAACGCATTTTTCTGTCCAAAACGTTCTATTTGATGGCGACAACTGATGCCCGTTGCCACGACTAAATCGTTTTCACTTGCCTTTGCTAAGGCTGGCAATATGCCCTGTTCGGCAATTTTCTTAGACAGATCGTAGTGCTTATAGCCAAAATCACCGGACATACCACAACACCCTGTGGCAACCATCTCGACGTCCAGTTCCGGAATGAGTTGCAATGCGGTTTTTGAATCCAATGGGTTCGCTAATGCTTTTTGATGACAGTGTACATGCAACCAGACTTTAGCTTTGGCTGAATCATAGGGGGGGGGAAATTTTTTAAACGCAGGTAATTTCTGTTGTTGATGGTGTAACAGTAACCACTCTTCAAACGATAATACAGGCTTAGACCGTTGCAACCATGCGGTTTTTAAACATTCCGAATCCAATAATGAACGCACTTCATCACGCCAAACCAATAGCTCTGAAGGCTCTATGCCAATCACTAAATCCTCTGGCTGTACCATAGACAATTGATTAACCACCTCTAATAACGCGTACTTGGCTTCCTTCAATAGCCCTTGACTAATCAGCGCCCGTGGCGAGTGTTTTAAATAAACAGGCTTGACCTCACTCCCTAGTTTCTGCACACAGCGCAACGTCGCTTTAGCAACCGCTTGCGACTGCCGCTGGCTAAACAGATCACACAACACCCATACCGTTGCCGTCACGTTCTGACTGTTTTTTGGCTGAGCTTGCCACCATTTTTCAAGGCTTCCACCCTCTACCGCAGGCAACACACAACGAGCATCCACCCCCATTAACCGCTTTACTCCACGCATATTTTGCAAGCGATTAAAGAGAGCTGGCCATTTTGCACCCAATGCTAATAACCTACCATAATGTTTCAATGCCAAACGGGGGAGAAGCGAAATATTACCCCCTGTTTGAAACAGCATTTCTGACTTTAATTTCGCCATATCAACACTGGCAGGACACTCTTGCTTGCAGGCCTTACAGCCCAAACAGAGTGCCAGTGCGGTTTGCAACGCTTCATTCGATAAGGCTTGCATTGGATTCGGTTCTGTCAATGCAAAACGCAACAGATTGCTGCGTCCACGGGTTGAGTAATTCTCCTCTCTGGTCGCTTGATAAGATGGGCACATTACGCCACGCCCTGCCGATTTACGACACGCCCCCGCACCGTTACACTTCTCTACCGCATCCATTAAACTCAAATCAGCCGACCAATCAAACCCTGTCTTTAATGGCTGTCGCATCTGACGCAACGCTCTTAAATTTTCGGTAATCGGTTTGTCGCCAATAATCACCCCAGGGTTTAATAAATTATTGGGATCAAATACCTGTTTCAGCGCCACTAAATACCCGTACACCTCCTCACCAAACTGCTCAGGCAAAAACGGTGCACGAATACGACCATCGCCATGTTCACCAGACAAGGCACCACGATACGATTTCACTAAGGTGGAAGTACGCTGGGCGATGATTTGAAACAGCTCACGTCCCCGTTCGGTCGCTAAATCCAGCTCAGGACGAATGTGAATTAACCCCACGGAAGCGTGACCATAATAGACACAGCCAACGTCTAACTCCGCCATCAAAGCCCGCATATCTCGATAATAATCAGGTACTTTATCCACGGGAATCGCCGCATCTTCAATCACCGCCACCGCTTTTTTCCGTGTGATTTTGCCCATCAACAAGCCCAAGCCCGCTTTGCGAATCGCCCACACCTTGGCGGCATCTGCGCCTTCCACGACGGGTGCGGCATAAGCGGCGTGCTTACCTGTCGGTGAAAGTAACCACTGAACCACGGTTGCAATACGCGTATTCAGAACCGTTTCATCGTCATCAAACAACTCAATCACCAACACCGCGCCTGGTGTGCCTTCGATCCAAAAACGATTTTGTTGGTGCTGTAAATTATCTTGGGTACACGCTAAGGTAATCTGATCAATCAGCTCAATCGCTGCGAGGGAGAAGGTTAACAGTTCCGAGACTTGTTCCAGTGCCGCCTCCACCGAAAGGTAGTGGGCACAAATGAGTTTGCGGTAAGCAGGTGTTTTGACTAAATTTAATGTGGCACGTTTGACCACCGCTAATGTGCCCTCGCTACCACAGATTAACGAGGTTAAATTAAACGGTTTCCCTGTCGGGTTAAACGGTTGATGGTGGCGATACAACTCATCCAGAGCATAACCCGTATTACGACGTTTAATAGAAGGATCTGGAAACGCCGCTAAAATTTTCTCCCCCCCCCTATGCAGCAGATCCACCACAAAACGATAGATCTCCCCTTCCAGCGAATCCAACTGTAATTTTTGTTGCAACGCCTCAACCGAAAGGTCAGAAAAGGTTGCTTCCGAACCATCCGATAAAATCACCTCTACCGATTTCACATGCTCGCGCGTGGTGCCATACAAAACCGAGTAAGCGCCACACGAATTATTGCCAATCATGCCACCAATCATCGCACGATTAGAGGTGGAGGTATCGGGCGCAAACCGCAAGCCATCCGCCGCCACAAAATCATTTAGATCATCTTGAATAACCCCAGGTTCCACCACAACTTCTTGTCGTTCAGCGGAGTAATCAATAATGGTATTTAAGTGCTTGGAGACATCAATAATAACGCCAGAACCAATGGCTTGACCGCCTAAAGAAGTCCCGCCTGCGCGGAGGGTGATGGG
>JALSJT010000207.1 GCA_026989175.1 Thiomicrorhabdus sp.
CGTTGAAAACCTTGCGAATACCTAGGTATTCCCTGCGATTTTCGCCTCAATCAGCCAAATTTCATCTCTTTTTTCTCTCGCGCCCCTCTCGTGCAAAGGTCTCTAAAAAAAACAAAAGGAAATACCGTTATGAATATGCGATTAGGCGTACAGAAAGGGCTTGTTTTGTTAGCGCTACTCATCGTGTGGAGTAGTTATAGCCACGCTGAACGTATTAAAGACATTGCCAATGTAGACGGTGTGAGAGCTAACCACTTGGTAGGGTATGGTTTAGTGGTTGGCTTGACAGGGTCGGGTGACAAAACTCCATTTGCTGAACAAAGTTTATTGAGCATGTTAAACAAGTTTGGTATTCACATGCCGCCAGGTATCAAAACCAAATCAAAAAATATTGCTGCGGTTGCCGTACATGCCGAGTTACCAGCCTTTGCCAAGCCGGGTCAAAAAATTGATATTACCGTCTCCTCTTTAGGAAATGCCAAAAGTCTACGTGGTGGAACCTTAATTTTAACTCCCTTAAAAGGGGTAGATGGCAATGTGTATGCAATTGCTCAAGGAAACTTGGTTGTTGGTGGGTTAGATGCCAGTGGAGCCGATGGTTCGAGAATTACTATTAATGTACCGAGTGTTGGACGAATTCCTAATGGCGCAATGGTTGAAAGAACAGTGAATACCGGTTTTGAGCTTGGTAATACCATTCGTTTAAATTTAAAAACCTCAGACTTTACGACCGCTAATAATATGGTTAATGCTATAAATGATGCCTTAGGTGAAGGAACAGCCAGTGCTTTAGATGGCAATACGGTAGAAGTGATGGCGCCACGTCTACCAAATCAACGCGTCTCTTTTTTATCCATTTTAGAGAATATTGAAGTCGTATCGGGGCAGAGTGCCGCTAAAATTATTGTGAATTCCAGAACAGGTACTGTGGTCATCGGGCAAAATGTACGCGTTAGCCCCGCCGCGGTAACGCACGGTAGTTTGATTGTTAAAATTACAGAAAATGTGAAGGTCGATCAGCCAAACCCTTTTGCAGGAGGCGCAACTGCGGTGACACCTAACACCGTGGTGGATGTTCAGACCAACGGTGATGGACATATGTTTAAGTTCCCGAAAGGGGTCTCCTTGGATGACATTGTGCAAGCGGTCAATAAAGTGGGAGCCGCACCAGGGGATTTGGTGGCTATTTTAGAGGCGCTTAAACAAGCGGGTGCGTTAAAAGCGGAATTAATGATTATTTAAGGGGCGTATAACGTGGACGTATCAAATATAAATACCATGCAACCGAATCAGCGAGTGAATCAATCCTCTTATACCGAAGCGCATCATAACTATGCTGATTTGGGGGCGTTGGAGGATTTAAAAACCAAAGCAAGAGCGGATCAAGAGTCGGTATTACGACCTGTCGCCGAGCAGTTTGAAGCCTTATTTGTACAACAAATTTTAAAAGAGGCTCGAAAGGTGAGTTTTGATGACAACTGGTTGGATGGAAATCAAGGTGATTTTTATAAAGATTGGTATGATAAACAACTGTCACTGAATTTATCGTCTAAAGGAACGCTTGGGTTTGCCGATAAAATAGTGGAGCAACTCTCTCCGAGTATACCGGTGAGATTCAGTGATTACGCTCAGGGGGTTGAAACAACGCAACAAAAAGGCCTAGCCGAAACGAAACATGGCGAACAACCTGTACCGCCCTCTACCGAGCAAGCATTGGCACTTAGGTCTTACCTAAAATAAGGATTTTCATCATGGCGGATATGTTAAATATCGGAACCTCTGCAACCAGCAGCTTTAAAAGAGCATTGGATGTCACCAGTCAGAATGTTGCAAATGTCTCGACAGAGGGGTATAGCCGTCAGCGCGCAGAGATCGTAAGTAATTCGCCAAGTTCTGCGGGTGCGCAGTTTATTGGTACTGGGGCACGAGTAGAGAGTATTGAGCGGATTAATGCCGAATACCTTCAGACACAACTATCCAATAGCCAATCACTGGTAAAGCGTTATGATACACAAGTGCAGTTGGCCAATCAGGTTGAAGGGGTCATTGCGAGTAATGATGCTGGGATTCAGGAGTTTATGCAGCGCTATTTTGACTCGTTGCAAAGCTTATCCGATAATCCAACGTCTGATACAGGTCGTCAAATGTTGATTGATGAGGGGAATAATTTACAGAGTCATGTCAGTAACTTAATTTCGGTTTTAGATGAGACAGAGTACCAAGTCAATGCTCAAATCAAAGGGCTAACGGATGAGATAAATAGTCGGCTTGAAACCATTCAAAGCATTAATGAACAAGTTGAAAGTTCGAATCGTGTTGGCATGCAAGCCCCCAATGAACTATTAGATCAACGAGATCAAGCCATTTTGGAACTCAGCCAATATATGGATATTAAAACCTTTCCTCAAGAGAATGGAACCATTGATATCCATACCGCAAGTGGTCGAATTCCCCTATTAAGTGATAACTCAATTACACGACTGGAAGCTGATAGAAGCCCTTATGGTGATGATAACCGAACGGAGCTTTATGTTAGCATTGGTGGGCAGAAGCAGATGATTGGTAATCAAATTACCGGTGGTGAGTTGGGAGGGCTTTTAGATTTTAGAGAGAACTTGCTTGAGAGTTCTAAAAATGATTTAGGATTGATGCTGAATGGTTTGACCGCTTCAATGAACTGGCAACACTATCAAGGTTACGATATTAATGGCGATGCGGGGGGGAATTTATTTGAACCACTCTCGATGAATGCGATAAACAACACCAATAATACTGGGGTTGAAAATGGCAGTAATATTTTTGTTAGCTTCAATCCGAATGCAGGCGTTTCTGAGCCGCCTTATGATGGTGCAACGGTGTTAAGCTCTCAGCCAGCAACCTATGGAGATAAAGAGAGCTATCTACAAAATGCGATGACAGAGATTGGACGCTTTGAGTCCCGCTCTTATGAGTTACGTTATAATCAAGCCACCGATGCGTTTGATTTTTTTGATTTTACAACAAAAGCTCCGATATTAGACAATACGGGAAATCCGGTGAGTGTGGCAAGGGGCGCAGCGGCAAATGTTGAAGGGATGTCTTTCGATTTTAGTGGCGTTGCAACCGCACCTGCGGATCAAGACTCTTTTTTAGTGAAGCCACATCAAGAGATCTTACAAGATTTTTCACAGTCACTGACTCAGACCGAGAAGGTTGCAACACGAGGTCAGAGCCCCATTGATGCGAATAATGATGGCTCGATTATGGATGAGGTTCCTGCGGCAGCGGCCGTGGGGGATAATGTGAATATTGCAAATTTAGCGGGACTTCAGTCAACCAAACTTTTATTAGCGGATAGTAGTGATAATGGCTCAGAAACCCTATTAGGGGGCTACTCTAAGATGGCGACCAATGTCGGGATGTATGTGCGAGGTTCAGAGGTTCAATTAACCGCACAAACCAATGTCTTTCAACAGATTACGGATCAAAGAGACTCTATTTCAGGGGTTAGTTTGGATGAAGAAGCGGCCAATTTAATGAAGTATCAACAGGCTTATGAAGCCGCTGCACAAATTATTGCGACATCGCAAACATTATTTCAAACGATTTTGGATGCGGTTAGGAGGTAAATATGAGAATCTCAACCAATCAGTTTCATAGTCAAGGGGTGAACTCCATTCAGAAGCATCAAGCGGATGTACTGGAAGTTCAGTTACAGTTGAGTACTGGTAAACGAGTGAATGCTGCCAGTGATGATCCTGTGGCAACCGCTCAAATACACTCTCTAAATCGTACCATGAATACTATTGATCAATACGCTCGAAATGGTGAGTATGCAAAGTCTCAATTGGTGTTAGAAGAGACAGCGATTAGCGACTCAACTATTCAGTTACAGCGTGCTCGTGAGCTCTCAATTCAAATGTTAAACGGCACCTACTCTGATGCGGACCGACAGGCGACTGCCGCCGAGTTGGAGCAAATTATTCAACAGACTAAAAACATGATGAATTATCGTAATTCAGAAGGGGAGTTGATCTTTGCAGGCAGCAGTGTGTTTGCGGAGCAGGCATTTGTTGAGGATGTAAATAATCCTGGATACTATGCGTATATAGGCAGTACCAACGCGATTGGTCAAGTGGAGTCGGATGGTGTAACCCCTGTTTATGATGAGTTAGCTGGTTATGGATCGCGTTTTGTGCAAATTGGCTTTGATGCAGATAATCGTTTAACCGCCGATGATCAAGGCGATTCCAGTCGTATTCGAGTAACGGATAATGGCGATAAGGTGTTTGGTATCACCACCACAACTGCTTTTACGGGCACGCCAGATTCAAATATTTTAAATGTACTGGTTGAGCTTAAAAATGCACTTGCTGCAGGAAATGAACCGCCTCCTGGAGTTGTAGATGATTTAACCTCAGGCATTGAGCAACTTTCTGAAGTCAGAGCAGAGATTGGAGGAAGACAGAATCGAATTGAAGCACAGTATGATGCTGGAGAGTCATTTAAGATTGCTTTAGAGGAGCGCAGAATGAATCTGGAAGACATGGATTTGGTTAAGGGTTCGACGGATTTAACGAAGAGTCAAAATGCCCTTGAAGTGGCTCAGCAGGTTTTTACTCGAGTACAGTCTATGTCACTGTTTGATTATTTAAGATAGCAATATAAACTTGGTCTTGTTTTTGCTAAAAGCCTCCTATCCGGAGGCTTTTTTGTGAACAGTAGAACCGTATCATTGGCAGTACTTTTAACCACCAGTTTTATGCTGATGTTAACAGCAAGCTACTTATCGAATGTACAAAATTGGTTGAAGTTCAATCAAAGCAACAGCCAATCGTATTTAAATCAAGGAGTTAGCCTTTCTGAGTCGAGTGGCATTCGTGTGATAAGCAGTATTTCAACCCCCAAAATTATTTCCCCCCCCCCTCATGAATCGACGTATCAACATGATGTGACGACCGTGAATCGAGTGTCAAAATTTGAATCCTTACCACAGGTATCCGACGCTTCTTTGATAGAAAATACCGACCCTCTTTTAAATAAGGGGGGGGAGAAAAAAAAGCAGCAGTTGTTATCGCCCGATTTTATTCAATATAACGATGCACTGGTAATTGAAGTTCCTAAAATACTGGCAACGCAGCGTAATTTAAAGCGAATGATCTATCGAGTGTTGCTCAGCCCATCTGCTATAACAGGGGAGGATTTATTGAGTACTGAACCGATTAAAACGCAACATAAACCGTGGTTTTATCGGCAGGTTCTGAATCAACATGGGCAAGCGATTCGATACCCCGCGGCGGCATCAGAGTATGCAAACTACTTGTTGCAAGCGCATACACAAGAGGTTACCGATCGCGAAGGTAGCTTTGTTTTGATTCAAATTCCGCGTGTTGAAAATCGAATATTAACCAAAATTGAGCGTTATAAACCGTGGGTTGAACAGTACGCACGCCAGTTTAAGGTGTCACAAGACTTGGTGTTTGCCATTATTGAAGTGGAGAGTGCCTTTAAACCTCGTGCCATCAGTAAATCCAATGCATTGGGCTTGATGCAGATCAAAGCGCATACCGCTGGACGAGACGTTTATCAATATGTAGACGGCAGAGCCGGGCAACCAACGCAAGAAGCCCTGTTTGATGCACAAACTAATTTACGGACGGGCATCGCCTATATGGGATTGCTAAAGCATGAGTACTTATTGGGGGTGCGGAACCCTAAAATTAAAGAGATGCTGGCGATCTCTTCGTATAATGCGGGCATATCTCGTACCCTTAAGCTCTTCGCAGACACCCCAGAAGCCGCTATTTCACGGGTAAACCAGTTGCACCCTAAGCGAGTTTATCGTACCTTACGCTATGAACACGCGTCCAGTGAAGCGCGTCAGTATTTAGATAAAGTATTGAGTGCTAAAAAACGTTATAGTGACTTACTCTCTTAAAAGAAAAGGCTTGGAGTACATGATTCCATACGGTAAGCAGGATATTTCTCAATCGGATATAGAAGCTGTTGTTCAGGTCTTGCAATCCGACTACTTAACACAAGGCTCGCAAGTACCGTTGTTTGAGAAAATCGTAGCAGATTATTGCGGTGCCGATTATGCTGTCGCAGTGAACAGTGCCACTTCTGCGCTGCACATTGCCTGTTTGGCCTTGGGCTTGGGAGAGGGCGATAGACTCTGGACATCACCTAATACCTTTGTGGCTTCTGCCAACTGTGCGTTGTTTTGTGGCGCAACCGTTGATTTTGTCGACATAGACCCTCGTACTTACAATATGAGCGTGGCGGAGCTGGCTAAGAAATTGCAACAGGCGAAACAGAATAACAGCCTGCCTAAAGTCGTGATTCCTGTACATTTTGCAGGACAGTCGTGCGAGATGAAAGCGATTTATGCCTTAAGCCAGCAGTATGGATTTCACATTATTGAAGATGCCTCACATGCCATTGGCGGGCAATATTTAGGTTCGCCAATAGGGGGGGGAGAATATTCGGATATTACGGTTTTTAGCTTTCACCCCGTTAAGATCGTCACCACAGGTGAGGGGGGCGTCGCCACCACCAATCAATCTAAGTTAGCTGAAAAAATGCAGTTGCTTCGCAGTCATGGTGTTACCCGTGAACCGCATTTAATGACCCAACCACTCGAAGGCGCTTGGGTCTATCAACAGGTCGATTTAGGGTTTAACTACCGCATGACCGAAATGCAAGCCGCACTGGGAATCAGCCAAATGCAACGGTTGAATGACTTTATAGCTCGCCGAGCCGCCTTAGCACAACGGTACAATCAACTGCTGGAACACCTGCCCTTAACGAAACCTTTTCAGCACCACGACACCCGTTCGTCTTTTCACCTCTACCCCATTTTAATTCAAACAGAACACGCCTCTAAAACCCGATTAGAGGTTTTTGAGACGCTTCGCGCACAAGGGATTGGGGTGAATGTCCACTATATTCCGGTGCACACTCAGCCCTATTATCAAAATCTGGGGTTCTCTGAAGGGGATTTTCCAGAAGCAGAGCACTACTATCAACGCGTGATGAGTATTCCTGTTTTTCATGCCATGAGTGATGCCGAACAAGATAGAGTAGTGCAGGTACTCAAGCAGGCGTTATTATGAAACTGTGTGTCATTCCTGCCCGTGGGGCAAGCAAGCGAATTCCGCGTAAAAACATTAAACCTTTTTTAGGCAAGCCAATTATCGCCTATTCGATAGAGGCGGCATTACAGAGTGGCTGTTTTGATCAAGTGATTGTTTCAACGGATGACGGTGAAATTGCCACCATTGCTCAAGCGTACGGTGCGCAAGTACCATTTGTTCGCCCTAAAAACCTAGCGAATGATCACGCAGGAACGCTGCCTGTCATTAAGCAGGCGATTGAGTGGATGGAAGCGCAAGGTACAGTGGTAGATTTAGCGTGTTGTCTCTATGCCACCTCCCCGATGTTGCAACGAAAGCATTTACAAGAAGCCTTGCAACAGTTGCAAGTCAGCCAAGCAGACTATTGTTTTAGTGTGACCGAGTTTCCATCTGCCATTCAGCGGGCCTTTAAAATAACCGAATCCTCTCGTTTGGAGATGTTCTACCCTGAGTGCTTTAATACACGTTCACAAGATTTAGAGCTAGCGTATCACGATGCTGGACAGTTTTATTGGGGAAAATCCACTGCATTTAAGCAAGAAAAACCCCTATACTCTGAATTTTCCTCCCCCTATCGACTGCCACGTTATCTGGTACAAGATTTAGACACTCCGGATGACTGGATTCAAGCCGAGTTAATGTATCAAGCCTTTATTCAGAGTGGTTACGCATTAAAATGAAGATCGTTATTCGAGTAGATGCTTCAATACAGATTGGTACTGGTCACGTTATGCGCTGTTTGACACTGGCAGAGGCACTGAAACAACAAGGTCACCAAGTCTCCTTTATTTGCCGTGCCCACTTTGGGCATGTGATTCCGAGGATTCAAGAGAGTGGGTTTTCGGTTCATGTGCTGAGCCAGCCTGAACGGGTGAACACAGAAGGGGGGGAGAAATTTTCATACGTGTCTTGGTTGGGCGTTACACAAACAGAGGATGCACAAGCGTGTTTGCCAATCGTAACAACCATTCAGCCTGATTGGATCATTGTGGATCACTATGCACTGGATTCGGTTTGGCATCAGGTATTACGAAAACAGACACAAAAGATCATGGTGATTGATGACCTCGCCAATCGAGTACATGATTGTGATCTGTTGTTGGATCAAACGGTTGGGAGAACCTCAGAGATTTATCGAGATTGTGTACCGAATCACTGTCAGTTGCTATTAGGCACGCACTACGGCTTGCTAAGAACAGAATTTTCACAGTGGCGCGAGCGAAGCTTGTCGCGACGAATCGTGCCAGAGCTGAAACGAATATTGATCACCCTTGGAGGGGTAGACCAAGATAATTTCTCAACACAGCTGTTAGAAGCGATTAATGGCTGTCAACTGCCGAAAGCGACAGAAATAATCGTGATTGTTGGCGCAAGTGCTCCGCATGTAAAAACCGTGCAGGCGCAGGCGAAAAAAATGCGTTATTCAACCACGGTAAACGTGAATGTGAATAATATGGCAGAACGGATGACACAGTCTGATTTGGTGATCTCTGCTGCAGGTGCCACTACTTGGGAGGTTGCGTGTTTGGGGGTGCCTTTAATGCTGATGCAGACGGCAGAGAATCAGGCTACCATTATGAGTAGCCTGTTAAGCTTAAAGGCGGTTTTAGCAATAGACCCGACCCACTTAGTATCGAGTATTCGTAGGTTAGAGTCGTTAAATTCTGAAAAATTGATTGCACTCTCTCATGCTGTAAGGCAGTTGTCGGATGGTTTGGGTGCAACCCGAGTCGTTGAAGCAGTAGGGGGAAATAAAATTTGAGCGGTAAATTAAAAGCATTGACGTTACAAGACCTGCCAATGATTCGAGCGTGGCGTAATCATGCAGATATTAAAGCGTTTATGTGTTCTCAACATCATATTGAAGCAGAAGAGCATCAGCAGTGGTTTCTAAAGCAGAGCAAAAATCCGCTGCAACACTTATATATTTATGAGGTGAAAGGGCATTCACTTGGTTTTTTACAGTTGGAAAAAAAATCACCGGATAATGATACCTATACTTGGGGATTTTATATCGCTCCAGATGCCCCGCGTGGTACAGGGTTTAATATGACAACGCTTGGGTTAAGCACAGCATTTGAAGAGTTGGGCGCACAAAAAGTATTTGGCGAGGTGCTAGCATTTAATCAAGCATCGATTCGACTGCATCAAAAGCTAGGTTTTACCCAAGAGGGGTGTTTAAAGCAGCATCAGTATGTAAATGGTCAGTACTATGATGTGTACTGTTTTGGTCGGTTTCATTTAGAGCAGGAGAGCGTGTGAACAGTCAAAAAACATTTGCCATTCAGGGGCGAAGCATCGGAACAACATACCCTCCCTATGTGATTGCCGAAATGTCCGCCAACCATAATGGTGACATTGAGAATGCCTATAAAATTATTGCCATGGCAAAAAGTGCAGGGGCGGATGCTGTTAAGATGCAAACCTATACTGCGGATACCATTACGCTAGACTGTCAATCACCAGACTTTATGATTGAAGGCGGGTTGTGGCATGGACAACGTTTGTATGAGCTATATCAAAAGGCGTATACCCCTTGGGAGTGGCACAAACCGCTGTTTGAGTATGCGCATCAACAAGGCATTACGATTTTTAGCTCGCCTTTTGATCATACCGCCGTGGATCTCCTTGAAGACCTCAATGTGCCTGCCTATAAAATCGCCTCGTTTGAAGCGATTGATCTGCCTTTAATCAAATATGTGGCGCAAACCGGTAAGCCGATGATTATCTCAACCGGCATGGCGAATCAAGTAGAGATTGCTGAAGCGATTGAGGCCGCACGAGAAGAAGGCTGTACCGAATTAGCTATTTTACACTGCGTGAGTGGTTACCCAGCTCCTGCGGAAGACTATAATTTACGAACCTTATTGGATATGCAAACCCAGTTTGCTTTGCCTGTTGGGTTGTCCGATCACACGCTCGATAACACCACGGCCATTACCAGTATTGCATTGGGTGCGTGCATCGTTGAAAAACATGTCACCTTAGACCGCAATGGTGGCGGGCCGGACGATAGTTTTTCATTGGAAGAGCCCGATTTAAAAGCGTTGTGTCACGGTGTTAAAACGGCTTGGCAATCGTTAGGTCGCGTGGATTATGGTCGAAAGTCGAGTGAACAAGAGAACGTAAAGTTTCGGCGTTCCCTCTATTTTGTTAAAGAGATTCAAGCGGGTGAGGTGATTACAGCAGAACATGTAAAGAGTATTCGTCCAGGATATGGCATTGCACCGAAATACCTTGAAAAAATTATTGGACAGGTTGCGCCCGAGTCTATTAAAAAAGGCACGGCGGTTCATCAACATTGGTTAGGAGCATTAAATGAATTATAAAACAGAGCAAGAGTCTTTTTGGGCAGGCGAATTTGGGGATGAATACAGCCAACGCAATAACAGTGAACAATTGTTAGTGAGTAAAACGGCGTTTTTTGCAACGATTTTACAAAAAACAGGTTTATTGGATTCCGTATTGGAGTTAGGTTCAAATATTGGTTTGAATCTGCAAGCAATTGATAAATTAACCCCAAAGACAGCGTTGTCAGCGGTTGAAATTAATACCTTTGCCAAAGAGCAACTTGAGCAGTGGGGTGGTTGTCAGGAGATATTTCACCAGTCGGCACTCGCATTTGAAACACCAAAACGGTATGACATGACGATGATCTTAGGGGTGTTGATTCACATTAACCCCAATGAACTGTCTCAAATGTATCAAACACTGTACGAGCATAGTCAACGTTGGATTTTGCTCTCAGAGTCCTATAACCCAACCCCGGTGGAAGTGAGTTATCGTGGCAATGAAGGGCGCTATTTTAAACGGGATTTTGCAGGAGAGATGATGACACAATACCCCGATTTAAAGCTAGTAGATTACGGCTTTGTATACCATCGAGACCCTGCTTTTCCACTGGATGATACCACTTGGTTTTTAATGGAAAAAAGAGGGTGACTATTTAGAGGGATCCTTTTTGCAAAGGTCTCTTTATATTTTAAACGTCAAAGAGACCACTTCATCAAAGTGTTTGGCAAAGTGAATGGTCATGCCCTTTTGTAAGTAATTGGGGAGCTCCTGATAGTCTTTTCGATTGTCAGCGGGCAGAATGAGGGTGTCAATTCCAATTCGTTTTGCCGCGATCACTTTTTCTCGAATACCGCCAACCGGCAACACTTGACCGGTTAGGCTCAGTTCGCCCGTCATCGCCAAGGGGGTTTTAATGGTCTCATTGCGTGCTAATGAGAGTAGGGCGGTCGCAATGGTCACCCCAGCACTAGGGCCATCTTTGGGAGTAGCGCCGTCGGGTACGTGAATGTGAATAAAGGCTTTATCAAAAAAGTTAGGATCTACCTTGTACTCTTTGAGGTGTGCTCGGATAAAACTGTGCGCAATCCCTGCGGACTCTTGCATCACATCCCCCAGTTGACCTGAGAGCTTTAGCCCTTGAGTTAAACTGTGTACGCGACTGGCTTCAATGGTTAAGGTGGCGCCGCCCATGGAGGTCCATGCGAGACCCGTTACGGTTCCCACTTGTTGGTGAACGGTTTCGGAGGTAAATATCGGTTGACCCAGTAATTTTTCTAGCTCTTTTGCGTGAATTCGTTTGGTTTTTAAAGGCGTGGTGACAAAGGTAACGGCTATTTTACGAATTAATTTTGCCAGCTGTTTTTTAAGATTTCGTACGCCAGATTCACGCGCATACCCTTCGATGACTTGGCGGATAGCGGGAGTGGTAATGCTCAGTTTTTTAGGGCTAAGTCCAGCCTCTTTTAAGAGGGAAGGCCAAAGGTGGTTTTTTGCAATCTGTACTTTCTCTTCGGTAATGTAACCCGAGAGGCGCACAACTTCCATGCGATCTAATAGCGCCGCAGGAATGGTGTCTAAGCTGTTTGCGGTACAAATAAATAGCGCTTTGGATAGATCAAATCGCACATCCATATAGTGGTCTAAAAAGTCATGATTTTGCTCGGGATCTAATACTTCTAAGAGTGCGGAAGCGGGATCACCTTGAAAAGAGCTACCTATTTTATCCACTTCGTCCAGCATAATAACGGGGTTGGCGGTTTGGCACTCTTTGAGCGCTTGAATAAATTTACCCGGCATCGCGCCAATATAGGTACGTCGATGGCCTTTTATTTCAGCTTCATCACGCATTCCACCGACCGAAAAACGGTAAAATTGTCGACCGAGTGATTTGGCGATGGAGCGCCCAATGGAGGTTTTTCCAACCCCCGGAGGCCCAACCAAACAGATAATGGAACCTGACACTTCACCTTTTAGAGCGCCGACGGCTAAAAATTCTAAAATACGATTTTTGACATCGTCTAAGCCTTCGTGGCCTTTATCCAATATTTTTTTAGCACGGGTTAAGTTAAGCTTATCTTGACTGTGTGTTGCCCAGGGGAGCTGGGTTAGCCACTCTAACCAGCTACGAGAGACGCTGTATTCGGGTGAGTGAGCATCGATCATTTTAAGTTTATTAAGCTCTTCATTGGCCTTTTTTAAGGTGGCTTTGGTTAAGCAGAGCTTTTTAATACGTTTTTCAAACCGTTCAATGTCTAAGCTTTGGTCGTCTTTGACAATGCCCAGTTCGGACTGAATTTCATGCAGTTGTTGACGTAGCAGAAACTCTCGTTGGTGTTCGGTGATGTTCTCTTCCACCCGCTCACGAATGCTAAATTGCATTTTCGTCACTTCAAGTTCTTGTTTGAACAGCACCAGTACTTTCTCCATACGCTCGGTGAGCGTAAGGGTTTCCAGTGTCTCTTGCAGTAGTGCATTTTTGGCGGTGGTGAGTCCGGCAGCAAAGTCGGTGAGTTGTGATGGGTCGTTGCTGTTGTAGTTGTTTAAAAAGTACTTTACCTCTTCACTGTAGAGTGGATTGAGTGGTAGCAACTCTTTAAACGCATTCATAATTGCGAGACTATAGGCTTTAAGCTCTTGCTCACTGCCGTCAATGATTGTCTCAGGGTAGCTTATTTTGGCTTTATAAGGTGCAGATTTGTTGATCCAGCTCTCAATCTTAAAGCGTTGAATCCCTTCAGCAATCAATTGAATATAGTCCTCTTTGACCTTAGGATCATGGATTCTGACCAAGGTTCCGATGGCATGAAAGTCTTTGGGTTTTGCTTTATCGTGCTCCTCTTTATCAACAAACACCAGACCGATGTATTTACAACGTCCTGATTGAATCGCTTCAAATGTCTCACTCCAACTTTTTTTATTCAGTAATACGGGCAGTTGTTGTGCAGGAAAGAAAGGGCGCTCTTTAACGGGAAGCAGAAAGATCTCATCGGGATAGAGATTCTCTTTTAGTTTGTTTTCAGGGTTCATATTTTCAAACATCGCCCCTATTTTTTTAGAGAGGGTTTCGATATTTGGATTGTCCAACAGTTCAAGTAACGACTCATTAATCTCTATACTAATCTCCTCTTCACCCACTTTGAGCGTCACAGGGTCGGAATCGTTCTCTTTGGCGATGATATCTGGTTGGACAATAGATTCTACAGTAGACTCTTTTAAGCCAGCTTCGGCGGTTGAGTTGGGTTCCTTAATGGCATCCGTTAAGAGGGGATCTGTTATTTTTTTGGTCGAATCAGTCATAGGCGTTTTTAATGTTGGCTTTTCGTTTAAAGATAATACGGTATTATATGCGGACAGTGATAACGCTTTTCAAGAGGTCGTGATGCAAAAAGATGAAATTAAAATCGGGTTTGTAACCGTATCGGATCGTGCAAGCCGGGGTGAGTATGAAGATTTGGGTGGCCCTGCGATGCAGGAGTGGATGGGAAAAGCATTAAAAAGTGACTGGACAGCGGTTGCCAGAGTGGTTGCCGATGAGCAACCGTTGATTGAGCAAACGTTGATTGAACTGGCGGATGCGGGGTGTAGTTTAATTGTAACCACGGGTGGAACCGGTCCGGCAAAACGTGATGTAACGCCTGAGGCGACCGCAAATGTGTGCGATAAGATATTGGATGGTTTTGCTGAACAGATGCGTTCGGTCTCATTGCAATATGTGCCGACGGCGATTTTATCGCGTCAAATTGCTGGCACACGGGGGTCAAGTTTAATTATTAATTTACCCGGAAAACCTTCCGCGATTGGCGAGTGTTTGGAGGCCGTTTTTCCTGCGGTGCCTTACTGCATTGATTTGATTGAAGGGGCGTATCTTGAAACCAACGACACCTTTATCAAAGCATTTCGACCAAAACATGCGATTAAAAAATAGGGTTCTGTTATGACAAATGTAAACTATCAATACGAAGGGTTGGAAACCGTCATCGATTTTGTTCGTTGGGGTGGTACCTTGTTTCGTCAAGCGAACTTGTTTTTTGGACACGGAACGGATAATGCGTTTGATGAATCCAAAGTGTTGACCTTTCATGTGTTAAATCTGCCATGGGAAGTCCCCGAAAACTATTGGCTCTCTCGCTTGACCATGGTCGAAAAACAGCAGGTGACCGAGCTGTTTAAACGACGTATTGAGAGCCGCAAACCCGCCGCCTATTTAACGGGTGAGGCATGGTTTGCAGGGATGCGGTTTAAGGTTAATGAGTCTACTTTGGTTCCCCGTTCGCCCATTGCCGAGCTGATTGCACAGCGTTATGAGCCATGGGTAAACCCAGATCGAGTAACCCATGTTTTGGATCTCTGTACCGGCAGCGGTTGCATTGGCATCGCCTCTTTACAGGCGTTTCCCAATGCCACGGTGGACTTAGCGGATATTTCAACGGATGCATTGGCGGTCGCGCAACAAAATATTGAACTGTACGGACTGCAAGCGGTGGCGTTTGCGATTGAGTCAGATCTATTTTCGGCGTTAGAGGGAAAACAGTACGATTTAATTGTCTCGAATCCGCCTTATGTCGATGCCATTGAGATGGATGCACTGCCCGCTGAGTTTCAACAGGAGCCTAGACTTGGCTTAGAAGCGGGTAAGGATGGCTTAGATTTAGTACGTAAAATTTTAGCGGAAGCCGCGCATTATTTGAAAGACGATGGGGTGTTAATTGTTGAGGTGGGAGTGTCTCAATATTATATGGAAGCGACCTATCCTGAATTGCCTCTGTTTTGGTTTGAGTTTGAGCAAGGTGGCGAGGGGGTTTTTGCGATTCAAAAATCAGAACTTGAGGTGTTTCAAACGGTATTGGATGAGCGAAAGTTTGGTTAAGTAAGGGGTAGCACCTTTCTTGGCAGTTTTATTGCTTTAAAATTGGGAATGAATTTTAAAATTTTCTCCCCCCTTATTTTTATGTAGGACGTATATTATGAAAAAGCCCGCTTTCAATCGCTTGTTGACCCCTGTTATCTGCTCTATTTGTTTGATGGGGCTAGGAGTATCAATGCAAGCGGGTGCCAATGAACCGCCTTTAATTGATTTGGGTGCGGAGCTTGAGAGTTTGAACGGGGGGGGAGAAAAATCGCAACCGCATTCGATGAGCACGGATACGCCTGCGCCTAAAATGATACCGATGCCTCAAACGGAACGCGTAGATAAAGGCGGAAATATTATTACAACAGAGAGGGTGAAGGGATCGAATAAGCCAGATCATGCCATGCATCAACATGCCGCTTGGAGTTATTCTGGACAAGAGGGTCCGCGTTATTGGGGTGAGTTGTCGCCAGAGTATAAACAGTGTAAAGCGGGTAAAAACCAGTCGCCCATTAACTTAAAAGATAAAGCGGCACTGGGCACGTCGGGGCTACCGGGCTTGGATATCTATTATCGAGATGTACCGTTAAAAGTAGTTAATACCGGTCATACGGTACAGGTTAACTACCCATTGGGTAGTTACATTAAACTGGGTACGGCTCGTTATGAGCTGTTACAGTTTCACTTTCATACCCCAAGTGAGCATCAAAAAGATGGCTTTAACTACCCCATGGAAGTACATTTAGTGCATCGAGATGGGGAGGGGAATTACGCGGTGTTGGGGGTTATTTTTCAAGAGGGAGAGGTAAACCCAGCTTTAAATACCTTGTTAAAAAACTTACCGAGAAAAGTTGGTAAGCAGGAGATACACCGTCGAGCAAGTTTAAACCCTGCTCAGTTCTTACCCGGTAATACAGAATTTTATAAGTACAGCGGTTCACTGACCACGCCTCCGTGCAGTGAAGGGGTGCTTTGGATGGTCTTTAAACAACCAATTGATGCCTCGGCTGAGCAAATTCAAACGCTCAATGAGATGATGGGCAATAACGCTCGTCCGATACAGCCTAATTACGCCAGAAGCTTGTTAAAATCGTGGTTAGAGCCCTCAATGCAAAAAGAAGTTCTGCCGTACGAGTTTTATTAATCGCGATCGCTTTAGTTGTTTTTATCTATTTAGTTCGCTCTGTTGACTCTATAATAGGGAATCAATACAATACGAAATAATTATTATTTCTTGGTTGTTTTTGATTGCATTTTAAGGAGAAAACACATTCGTACCTTCTATTTTCACCGTAAATTTTTTCAACGAAAAAAAATAAGAGGGATCGTGTGTGCGTTGCTTTTAAGTACACAGGGAGGCGTGTCTTCACATGCCGTTGGAGCAGAGTTGAATATTGGCTTTTTGCTTAGTCCGGCAGTGAGTAATACGTTTGATTCAAGATTGCTTCAAGATGACTTTAATTTAGACTTAGACCGCCAAGGGACTCAAGAGAGTATTAAAGGAACGGTAAGGGTCGACCGCCGTTTTGAAAATGTTCAAGTCTCGACACTAGATATCGTTCGTGCTTCAAACTCAGAGGTATCGCTTGATGAGCTAGGAGTGATTCTGCCAAATAGGTTTGTAATGGATCTATCAAGGAGAGAGGGGAATATAAATGTGATTAACCCTCTTCCTACACACTTTCAACTCCCTCCGGTTGCCCGCCCGCCCGTTCAATCAAGTTTTCCTGAGCCTCTTAGCCTAGTGATGCTGGGTTTTGGAGGGCTTGCGCTACTCGGTTGGTCTCGACATAAGCGGAAAAAGTTGAATGTTCAGGGGGGCGCTCGCTCAGCGATTTAAGTTTTTTTGCTCCTCTCTTATTTCTGGTGCTTTAAAATAAAGTCTTGTAACGCTTTGGGTGGTAGTGGTCTTGAAAAGAAGTAGCCCTGAATTTCATCACACCCCATTGAATCTAATATTTCGAGTTGTTCTTGATCTTCAACCCCTTCCGCAATGGTCGTAATGCCAAGTGCTTTTGTCATTTGAATGGTGGCTTGCACAATCGCAGGATCACTGCTGTCATTATGTGTGATCTCATCAATAAACGCCTTATCAATTTTAAGTTTACTGACCGGAAAGCGTTTTAAGTAGGCTAAAGAGGAGTAGCCCGTTCCAAAATCATCAATAGCGATTTTAATACCTAAGTCTGCAAAGGCATTGAGTTTTTTAATGGTCTCCTCAATATCCGACATTAATAAGCTTTCAGTGACTTCAAACTCAAGTAACTCGGCAGGGTATTGATACTGTTCGAGTAGTGCGTTTACTTTATCGATAAGGTGTTTGTCATTAAATTGAATGGCTGATAAGTTAATGGACATAGTGAGATCGGGCAGCAACTTATGAAGTTCAATGGCCTGACAGATAGCGGTTTCAATAATCCATATCCCAACCGGAATAATCAGTCCACTCTCCTCTAAGTTGGGGATAAAATCATTAGGAGGCACTAAGGTTCCGTCTTGCTTTTGCCAGCGGATAAGGGTCTCTACGCCAATAATTTTTCCTGTTTGTAGTGCAATTTGGGGTTGATATTGTAGCCTGAACTCTTGGTTGGTTAAGGCGGTGCGTAACTGATTTTCAAGCTTTAAGTGATCCCTCGTCTGTTGCTGCATGGTTTCATTATAAAATTGAATGGTACTTTGTGCTGTCTGTTTCGCAATTTTTTTCGCACGATAAAGCGCGGTATTGGCTTCTTGTAGCAGTGCTTCTGCGGTTTTATTACACGGGGTAAAGAGGGTTACACCCATGCTAATGTCAATAATGGCGGATTGACCTTGAATACTAAAAGGTTTGGCTAAGGTTTCTTGAATACAGGGAGCGATTGTTTCTGCAAGTTGCAACGCCTCTTCTGGTGTTTTTATTTTACTTAAGCAGGTAATGCTGAACTCATCATTTCCGATACGTGCAATGGATACATTATTAACAGTTTTAAAGTCGAGTGTTTGCAGTCGCTGTGCCACTTTTATTAACAGTTCATCGCCAGCAGAGTGGCCGAGTGAATCATTAAAGAGTTTAAAGCGGTTAATATTCATTAAAAAGAGCGCACTATAGTGTTGATGGGGTTGGGAGAGTGCTTGCTCAAGTCGATCAATAAGTAGGCTACGGTTAGGCAGGTTCGTGAGCTTATCGTGATAGTTTAATCGTGTGATTTCACGTTGTGCTTTTTTATCTTTGGTAAGATCCAAAGCGTGTGAAATGTAATGCGTAACATGGCCATCAGCGTCTAAGACAGCACTGATGCTCTGCCAGCAAGGGTAGAGTGTACCGTCCTTTTTACGGTTCCATATCTCACCCTGCCATGCACCTTTGGTCGCAATTTTTCTCCATAGTGCTTTGTAAAAGGAATCGGTGTGCAGTTCGGACTTTAAAATTCCGGGTGTTTTTCCTAATGCCTCTTGTGGTGTGTAGCCAGTGAGTTCGGTAAAGGCTTTATTGCTACGAATTATTTTCGCATCCTTGTCGGTAATAACCATCGCCTCATGACTTTCAAAAGCGATTGCAGAGATTGCCAAATTTTGTTGGTGTTGTGCCTGCTCCTCTTGTGCCTTAAAACGTTCTAAAGCGATCGAAATATCATGAACTAACTGATAGAGGAACTCATTATTGTCTTTGGTAAAAAAATTGGTTTTTCGTGTATAAACAACCAGAATGGCAATAACATTATCATCTACAATGATCGGCAGAGACGCATTGCCTTGAATGCCAAATTTTTGAATGATTTTAGACCAAGTGGTATGCCTCATACGTTGCGGGTAGTGGTTGGTAATAATAGGTTTTTTTTGTAGGTAGCTTTCTAAAATGGTACCGCTATTTTTGATATCAGTTGAATCGAGAGGAATAACAAGTTCTTTAAATAACTCCTTTCCTTCACCGGCATAAGCAACGGGTACCAAGGTCTCTTCAGAGGTAACCTCTCCAATCCAGCAGGTTTCAAATAAGGACTCTTGTGTCGCAATGTCGGTTATTTGTTGATATAAGCTGTTTTTATCTTTTGACTGTGTAATGGCGGAACTGGCTTTTACCAGCGCTTCAAATAAGGCTTGTTTTTTAGACAGTGTCGCTAGAGTCGTTTTTAGGTGTTGGTTTGAACGAAACAGTTTAGTTAGGGTTAAGCCAATATAAAATAGTAAAAAAACAGTAAAAATTAAAATAATAAGGTAGTAGGTTTGGTTTTTGGCTAAAACTTGTGCTGTCGTCTCTTCAAGTTGGGTGTAAAAAGAGTTCATTTTTTGATCAATGTTAAGCTTAGAGAGTTGCTCGTGTATATTGTGTACCTTAGGGGAGTATTGTAAGAGTAAACGGCTATGGTCAATAAAAGTCTGACAGCTTGATGGTAGGTTCATCTGTTGTTCGAACTCTTTCAGCGTGTTATTGAGTAGGGTGGTTTGATTCGAAGATGGATTTTGCATCATCATAAGTCCTGCAATCAACGTATTTTTAAGTTGTTCTGGCAGAAGGGTGGGGGGTTGACGGCTGATTTCAATGGATTGAATGCAATGATTGTAAGCTGAGGGAAAAAAGGAGAGTGAGTTTTGTAGAACGGAGTGGTTGGTCTTAAATTGTTCAATTAACAGGCGCTGTTGGTGTGCACTGTTGACTAATGCTTTTAGCTTCTGTTTTAAGTCTGGATATTCTTGAATCGCCGGGTTATTTTTAAGTGATTTTAAGGTCTGTTTTAGAGTGTTTACTTGTAGGTTTAATCGATCAAAATTTTGAGTATTATTGACTTGATTTATTGAAATGTTTTTTAGAATTGCGTACTGCAACTTACTCACGAAAAAACTATCTGATAGGATTTCGCTACGCTGTTCAAGTAGTGGGTTAAAGGTTTTTTGAAATAAAAATAGAATCAAAAAAAGACTCAGAGCAATTACCCCCCATTTTTTATAGTGTGAGGATAGATCGCTGGAGTTGTTTGAAGTTAAGTGTGCAGCTGGATTATTCATTTAATAAAAGTTTACCTTGGTATTTTCCGGTTAATGTTTTTAAAAAGGCTTGAATTTTATTATTTTCATCTTGTGGTAGCGTGATACCTAGCTGATGTTTCGCCATGAGATCAATCGCCTCTTCTAAGGTTTCGATTGAACCGTCATGAAAGTAGGGGGCCGTGAGTGCAATGTTTCTTAAAGAAGGGACCTTAAAGAGTTTTTCATTACTCATGTAGGGTACCTCTCCAAATAAAGGCTTAAAAATACCGGATTTTTGGAACATACTTCCACCAATATTCATACCTTGGTGACATGAAATACACCCTCTCTCTTTAAAAAGTTGATAGCCGTCGAGTTCATAGGCACTGAGTGCCTGTTGATAACCTTTTAAGTAGAGATCAAAACGAGCGTTCGGAGTAATGAGCGAACGTTCAAACTCACTGAGCGCATCTAATATTTGTGTTCCGATGATTGTGGGGGTGCCATAGACTTGAGAAAAAAGTGTTTTATAGCTAGGGGACTGATTTAGGTAGTTGAGAATATTTGACCAGCTGGTATTTCCCATTTCAAAAGTATTAAAGAGCGGGATGGCGGCTTGCTGTTGTAACGTGCGGGCTTTTCCCTCCCAGCCTTGAACAAAATTAAAGGTGCTATTAAAGACGGTTGGGCTGTTAAAGGCAGGCAGGTTAGGGAAACTTAGTTTTTGATTTTCTGCACTCATAGAAAGGGCTAGCCCATCAGCGCCTCCTTTTTGTAGGTTATGACATGTAGCACAAGAGAGTTTTTTATTGTGAGATAAATTGACGTCGTGAAATAGTTTTTCACCCAAGCGTACTTTTTGACTGTTTAGGTTGAGTTTATCGGGGATGGGGGTAATCGGTTCTGATTGAAATGTAGCGTGAGATAGTAGCAAGTGCTTTTGCTCTGTTTGTGGCGTTTTACAGGGTTGTTTTGTCTCTAAATAGAGCACAACGCTAAGCGCTGAGACAGCAAGTATAGAAAGCGCGATAATAGAGTATTTCATGGGGTTTGCCTAGTTGAGACTTTTGCACGAAAGGATTCTCGGACAAGGTGAATTGAGCGTGCTCAAGAGAGGGGGTACCCTGGGGTATAAAAAAGGCTGAAATATACTTGATTTTTGTTGCACCCCAAGGGTACTTCCTACGGGGCGACATCTTGCGAATACCTTGGTATTCCCTACGATTTTCGCCTCAATCAGCTAAATTTCATCCCTTTTTTCTCTTGCACCCCTTTCATGCAAAGGTCTCTAGTTAATGATCTATATCGAATACACGATTTTGGCAAAAAGGCGCTCCGTGCTTTTTGTTCTCAAAGCACCTTAAATGGTAGATAATATTTTGGAGCATGAAAGGGGATTTGTCTAGAGTGTTGATTTGGCGTATCTTTACTGTAATTTTTCGGACTTAAACCGTTAGGTGAGTTGGAAAGCAATGGCTTTTTATGTTGTTGAATCGCCCAAAGAATATGTTCATCAACCAGCGGGGTTATTTTCCCAAGTTGAGTGTGCAGTATATGAATGGCTTTTTCTGCGTTTATGGCCTGGCTATTTCCAATGGCAATTGCCAAGTTACGTACCCATTGAGGATACCCAATACGGCGAATAGGCGAGCCTTCGAGGTTTTTTAAAAATTGACTTTCACTCCACTGCCATAAAGAGAGTAATTGAATATTATCTAAGCTGTTTTTGGTATAGATATTGGCTTTAAATGCGGCTTCTTCGGTCGGTTTGGTGAACTTATTCCAAGGGCAAACCAGTTGACAATCATCACAGCCATAAATTCGATTACCGATTAATGGGCGAAGTTCGATCGGGATGTTACCTTTAAACTCAATGGTGAGGTAGGAGATACAGCGCCTAGCATCAATTACGCCGTTGTCAAGAATCGCATCGGTTGGGCACTCTTGAATACACGCGGTACAAGGACCACAGCCCTGTTTGGTGAAGGGTGGATCGCTTGGTAGCGTTAAATTGGTGTAGAGTTCGCCTAAAAAAAACCAAGAGCCTGCTCTGGGGTGAATAATTAAACTGTTTTTTCCGGTAAACCCAAGCCCAGCTTTTTCAGCAATCGGGCGTTCCAATACCGGTGCACTGTCGGTAAAAGCGCGGTATTGAAAATCAGGAACTTCTTGTGCGATTTTATTGGCTAAGGCTTGCAAGCGCTTGCGTAAAAGTTTGTGATAATCTTTGCCTAGCGCATAGCGTGAAATATAGGCTTGTTGATCGTTATGCAGTTGCTCAATAGGAGACTTGGCATTTAAATCTAAATAGTTTAAACGCACACTAATAATACTGAGAGTACTGGGCTCGAGTTCTGTTGGGCGCGTACGTTTGGTGCCGTGGCGTTCCATGTACGCCATATCGCCATGGTAGTTGTTTTCAATCCATTGAAAATAGTCGCCTTCATAGTGAGATAGGTCGGTATTGGTGATGCCGACATCGGAAAATCCGAGCTCTTTTCCCCAGTATTTGATTTTGAGCGCAAGTGGTGTTGTGGCGTCAGTCATGATGTTGTTTTTTATTTGTATTAATTCTTATTATATATTAGCAACTTAAAAGGAAAAGTGTATAATTTGCTTTCATTGAGTTTGCTAAATTAAGAAGAGTAAGTTGGTATTTGTTAGGAATGAGAAAACCGTGAGTGATCTGTATTATACGTTAGAAAATGCGTCGGAAACGACGCTCTTTGCACAAATGCTTGCCCAAGTGTATCAACAACAAAGGGTCGAAAATAAGGGGCTAGTGATTTATTTACAGGGAGATTTAGGCGCCGGTAAATCCTTTTTTTCACGAGCCTTTATTCAGTTTTTTTTACCGCAACAAAAGGTCAAAAGCCCAACGTACACCATTGTTGAAAGCTATCAAACGTCTGCAGGGACGATACATCATTTTGATTTATATCGGTTAAGTGACCCTGAAGAGTTGGAATATTTGGCGATTAGAGACCTGTTAACGCCGCCTTTTGTTGCTTTAGTTGAGTGGCCCCAAAAAGGGGAAGGTGTATTGCCTAAAGCGGATATTTTGATTCAACTTCAACACGCCAATGAGGCAGAAGTATTGCACGAAACGACCTCTTTTGACACGCGTGTGATAACGCTCTCTGCTCTCTCAGAGGGGGGGGAGAAAATTTTGAAGACGATTGATTTGAATCTTGACGTCGCGTTGAATCCGTGAATGTCAGAAAAATGACAAGTTTATTGGCATGGTATTTGTTATATCAGTGATTAAACAGACAAGATTAAGTAGGTTAAGGTTATGAGAAATACAACAAATACAATGGGGTTCGCACCCAAGTTTACCCTTATGGTGGCCTTGTTTCTTCTATTTACTTGGAGCGCTCATGCGGTTGCCAAGCCTGAATTATCGAATATGCGCATTGGGCAGAAAAGTGATAAAACCCGTGTGGTCTTTGATTTAAAAGGGTTGAACGATTATAAAGTTTCTCAGCTGAGTAACCCTTCTCGTTTGGTGATTGATTTTTATAAAACCAAAAATGGCTTATCGTTTAATAAAAAATTTGTAACAGATAGTCGCTTATTTAAAGTGAGAGTTTCACAAAATAAAAAACGCGTGAGAGTGGTGCTCGACTTACACAAACATGGTGAACATAACGCGTTTACGTTGCCTAAAAACAAGGCTGGGTTTGAGCGTTTGGTGGTGGATTTACAGGAGCGTAAGAAAAAGGCTTCTGCAACAAAAGTGTCAAAGATCAAAAAAGCGCCCTCTAAATCGTCAAAAATGAAACCGATGTTGGCTTCCACAGAAAGAGCGACGCCAAAAGGGGGCTTAAAAATAAATGAAGCGACACGTTCATTATTAAATAAAGAGAGTGCGGTTTTTAGTAAACCAAAAATGTTGGTTGTAGCGATTGATGCGGGTCATGGCGGGAAAGATCGTGGTGCAACGGGGGCGAATAATACACATGAAAAGCATGTAACTTTAGCCATGGCAAAAGAGTTAAAACGTTTGATTGATCGTCAGCCGGGAATGAGAGCCGTATTAACTCGAGACAAAGATGTCTTTATCTCTTTAAAAGATCGCATTAAGATTGCCAAAAAGAAGGATGCCGATATTTTTATCTCGATTCATGCCGATGCATTTCATGACCACTCGGTGCGTGGCGGCTCAGTTTATGTCTTGTCTCAAGGCGGTGCAAGCAGTGTGATGGCGCGTTTATTAGCGAAAAGTGAAAATGCTTCGTTACAAAATGTGAAACTGCATGGTCGAGAAGAGGATGTGGCATTTGCATTGAGCGATTTAGCACGAGAAGCGAATATTCGAAGCAGTCGTAAGTTGGCTAAAACCGTATTAGGTGAGATGCAAAAAAAGGTCAAAATGCATAAACACTCGGTACAGTCGGCTGGTTTTGCGGTATTAAAATCGATTGATATGCCATCATTATTGATTGAAACGGCCTTTATTTCCAATCCGCATGAAGCGCGTAACTTGGTGAGTAAGAAGTTTCAACGAAAAATGGCGAGTGCAATTGTGAGTGGTTTGAATAAGTTTGTTGAAAACAATGCACAAAAACCACGTTGGGGCGAAACACTGTACGTACACTACAAAGTGCAACGTGGCGATACATTATCGCAAATTGCGGCAAATTATCAGGTGAGTACCAAGGTGTTGAAGAAACTCAATAATATTAAAAATGCCAATGAGTTGTATGTGGGTAAAAAAGTCAAAATTCCACTGTCTGAAAAAATTATTGCAACCTTATAGCTTGAACCTAAAAACTTAAAAAAAAGGGGGGAGGAGAAAAATTTTCTCCCCCCCCCTTTTTTTGTTTTAATGAGACCTTTGCACGAGAGGGACGCGAGAGAAAAAAGAGATAAAATTTGACTGATTGAGGCGGAAATCGCAGAGAATAGCTAGCTATTCACAAGGTTTTCAACAAAAAGCAGACATATTTTAGCCTTTTTTATCCGTGTATCCTCTCGTGCAAAGGTCTCTTAATGTAGTCTTTTTTGTCCTTCAGACTGAATGCGTTTAATCATGTGATACAGCCCAGTAGAACGATTGGGAGAGAGTTGTTGCAGTAAACCGATCTCGCCTAAAAACTCTAACGGGGTTGTTGCTACTTCTTCTGGTGTTCGACCGTTATAAATTCTAAGCAACAAGGCAATTAAGCCCGATACAATCGCGGCATCACTTTTGGCCTGCATAAAGAGACGACCCTCGCTCTCTTCAATATGAATCCACACCTGAGATTGACAACCATGAATGCGGTTCTCATCGGTTTGAAACGACTCGTCTAAGTTTTGCAGTTGTTTGCCCATATCAATCAGGTATTTATAGCGATCTTTGGGGTTTTTAAAATGGGTAAAGCGTTTGACCAAATCGGCTTTGGTCTCTTCAATACTTTGTGTGGGGACGGTAAAGTTCACAATGCACAACTCCTATGGTGACTGTTTTCTATTTTGCATAGTGTACCAAAATAGTCAGAATCAATTTAAGTTGTAACTCACAGGTACTTCAATTCGCCATTGTGTACGAACGATCTCTTTTGGAAAAGGTTTGAATTGATGGTTCATTTTGAGTTGAAAAATTTCTAATGCTGCGTTGTCCAAGAGTTGACGCCCTGAAGATTCAACAATGCTCAAACGGGTGATGCGTCCATTGGGTTGTAGGATGAATTGAATCAATACCTCACCCTGCCAATTACGACGTTTTGCTCGTCTTGGATAACTGTTGTAAGCGTGCTGAGCAATGATCGCATTGAGTTCACTTAAATAGCTCTGTTCTGCTTTGTCAGAGAGGTTGGGGTGAATCGCAGGTTCAGTCGTGATCTCTTTTGTCGGCTCTGTTGCTTGAATAGGGGGGGGGAGAATTTTTTTGGTTTCTGTTTTGGGTTCAATGCTTGGCGTTTCTTTAGGCGTCTCTTTTGGTACTTCTAATGGCTTTTGTGTGACCTCTTCCTTTTTAGGGGGAGGAGCAGTTTTTTCAGGCATTATTTTTGGTTCGATAGGCTTCGGTACTGGCGCTACTTTTTTAGGAATTGGCTCAATCACTTGTTCAATAGGCTGTTCAATGAGTTGCTCAACGGGTTTGATTGGCTCGGGTTGAGGTGTTTCTTCAATAATGGCTGGCGTAGGCTCCAAAATGACCTCTGGGCTTTGAAACATGGCGAGTGTGACGGGAACAGTGGTTAGTGTGACACGCTCGGTTTTTGTTTCCGCACTGGCGTTATACCAAATATAACCGAGTAATAGCAACAATGCGTAAATCACTATCGCCATCAGAAAAGCTTTTTTAGCGGGCGTAAGCACGTTCATTTTAGGGTGCTTCACTCGCTTTGGTTAAGATGGTGAGCTTCTCTAATTGTTGCTCTTTTAGACGGTCAATGAGCTGCACAAAGTGACCAAATTCCGCTTTTTTATCAACCTGAATCACAATACTCTGTTCGGTGGTCAGTGTTTGAATAAAGTCGTGCGCAAAGGCTTGTGTTTGGGGAGTTTCGTCAATGTAGAGTTGGTTCTTATGGTCTAGATGAAAATAGACTGGCGTGCTGTCCTGCTCAGGCACATAGGCTTGCGTGCTTTGGGTTTCAGGCAGGTCAATGTTTAAACTGTCTTTTACAATAAAACTGGCGGTCATCAGCACAATCGCCAGCAGTACCAATATAACGTCAATGAGTGGAATGACATTGATATTATCAAATCGTTTCATAAGGTCTCTGGTGATTGTGGTGGTGTATTTTTGGTGTGATCGGCACGATATATCGCATTAAACACATCCACTTTTCGATTGAGTCCGTTGTACGCCATAATACAAGGAATGGCGACGGCAATCCCCGCTGCAGTGGCTTTGAGAGCTAACGCCAACCCTGTCATAATTGCACCAGTATCTAAGTTATGATCCTGTCCAAGCTCATAAAAGGTAATTAAAATGCCGACGACAGTTCCTAGTAACCCTACATAGGGAGCATTGGCACCAATCGTTGCCAGCGTGGTTAAGTTTTTCGTTAAGGCGATATTGAGGTGTTCAGCGTGGTCAAATTGTTGCAACGCTAAGTCTTTATAAAAAAAGAGGCGCTCAAAGGTAATCCATAAAGCAATAAACCCCATAAGTCCTAGTAGGCCAAATACGGTGATATCAAGGTAGGCTTTTAAAAGTTCCATAATATTAAGTCAAGGTCTCGTTTTTTGATGCGGCTATTTTAGCCTGATTTTTTGGATAAAACTCATAAAAAAATCGTAACAGAGTATGGATTAATCATGCTTATATCAGCATTTAATTATTTGTTTCACTCTGTTGTTTAGGGTGTTAGAATCAAACTTCATTTTGAATTTTGA
>JALSJT010000208.1 GCA_026989175.1 Thiomicrorhabdus sp.
ATTTTGAATTTTGAGTTATCTGGTTATCGTGGAGAGTGTAATGAAACGTCGTGAACTATTAAAAACTGCTTTGGGTGCCTCTATCGGGCTCGTTGGAATGTCCGCCTTAAAGCCACTGTATGCCAGTGATGCCATGATGATTAAAGCCGACCCTATGTACGATGTGCCAGTCACCAAAGTGACCGACAGTTGTTACTATATTCTCGCTAAAGATCCAGAACCTACGCCTGAGAATCATGCCTTCTTTAATAATCCCGGCTTTGTTGTCACCAGTGAAGGGGTGGTGGTGATTGATACGGGGAGTTCGGTGCAAATAGGCGAAATGGTCTTACGCCAAATTAAAACCGTGACCGATAAGCCGGTGGTGATGGTGATTAACACCCACTATCATGGCGATCACTTTTTAGGCAATCATGCGTTTGTTGCCGCTTATCCGGATGTCCCTATCTATGCTCACCCAGCCGCGATTGAAAATATTAAAGCGGACGGTGGGGACTTTTGGTATGGCTTTATGCAACGAAATTCAAATAATGGCATTACTGGAACCGTGGTCACGCTTCCCAATAAAGTATTTGAAGGGGGCGAGACGATTCAAGTGGGGGATAAAACCTTAAAAATTCATCAGTTTGGCGTTGCGCATACCGAATCGGATTTGATTGTAGAGGTGGTTGAAGATAAAGTGGCTTTTATGGGCGATACCGCGATGCGTCGTGTTGCGAACATGGCAGACGGCTCGTTTGTTGGCACCATTGAGGCGATGAAAAAAGCACGCGCCTTAAATTGCGATCACTATATTGTGGGACATGGCGAACACGATGATGCCAAAATATGCCAAGACATGCAGACCTTCTGTGAAACCATCTACAACAATGCCGAGGTCTATTATGAAGAAGGCTTGTCTGATTTTGAGATGAAACCTAAAATCATGGCAGAGCCTTTTATGAAAAATGTCGCCAGCCAGTGGCCGGGGTACGATAATACATTAGGGGTCTTTATCTCTTTGGCGGTAGCAGAAGTCGAAGATAACCTGTTTTAACCATAAAGAGATCTTTTAGCTAACCCGTTCAATTGCATTAATAAGTTTGGTTGGATCAAACGGCTTTACAATCCAGCCCGTTGCGCCGAGTCTTCGACCTTCGTCTTTCATCTCTTGGCTGGCTTCTGTGGTCAGCATAAGGGTGGGGGTGTATTTTCCATTTGGATGTTGACGTAATTTTTCGAGAAACTCCAATCCGGTCATGATGGGCATATTAATATCAGACAGTATCACATCAAACTTCTGTTTCTCTACCGCTTGTAACCCCTCTAAGCCATTTTCTGCAAAGGTTAATTCGTAGCGATCTTGCAATACCTGATTGACCAGTTTACGCAATGAACGTGCATCATCGACATAGAGTACTTTTTTCATTGAAAGTGTCCTTTTTTGAAGTGAGTTTTAATCGCCAAGCCTAAAAAGTGTATCGCAAAATAGAGGGAGGGGAGAATGTTTAAGAGATTTTTTACGAGAGGGGCGCAAGAAAAAAAGAGATGAAATTTGGCTGATTAAGGCGGAAATCGCAGGGAATACCCCAGGGCACACCCTCTCTTGAGCAAGCTCAATTCACTTTGTACCTAGGGATTCGCAAGGTGTCGCCCCGTAGGAAGTACCCTTGGGGTGCAACAAAAATCAGACGTATTTCAGCCTTTTTTATCTGATGTATCCTTTTGTGAACAGGTCTCTTTAAGCAATAATTCTAAGTAATTCCCTTTAATAGGTGAAAGAAGCCTGTTAGGTTGGTATCATAAGCGCTGTTTATATTAATGTAGTCAGAAAACAAAGGAATTTGCATGTTACAAAGTATTCGTGATCGCGCTCAGGGATGGATCGCTTGGGTGATTGTCGGATTGATTATCTTAACCTTTGCGTTATTTGGGATTGACCAGTACGCACGTGGTGATAAGGTCGTGGTCGTGGCGGAAGTAAATGGTCAGGATGTGACCGGAAATGAATTTTTAACGCTTTATAAGCGTCAAAAATCCCGTCTGGAAGAGCAGTTTGGTGACATGTATGACCAAGTGGTTGATGATGAAGAATTGCGCTTACAAGTATTGGATGCGTTAATTGAATCGGAGTTGATGCGCCAGTGGGCAAATGATAATGGCATGATTGTTACCGATCAGCAGTTAGCGGCGGCTATCCACTCGGCAAAAGTTTTTCAGCAAGACGGCAAGTTTTCAGAAAAAATTTACGAAGAAGTTTTGATGCGCAACGGGTTGAATATCGCTCGATTTGAGTATGAGCAGCGTCAGTACCTATTAGAAGGTCAGTTTTTTGCACTAACGATGTCGGGTAACTTTGCCACAAAATTTGAAGTAGACCAATTAGCGGCTTTGCAAGGTCAAGAGCGTAATGTTAGCTATTTGCGCATTGATCAGCGTCCATTTTTGAAAACGGTTGAAATTTCAGAGCAGGACATTCAAGCGGCTTACGAGAAAGACAAAGAACGTTATATTGAAGCGGAAAAAGTCTCGGTTGATTACATCGACCTTTCGCAAGCGGAAATTGCAAAAACCATTGAGGTTAATGATGCGTTAATTCAGGCTTATTATGAGGAAAATAGTGGTTTGTTTACCTTGCCTGAGAAGCGTCATGCAAAACATATTTTGATTTCGGTCGAAGCGGATACCGAAGAAGCGATAGCAGACGCACTGAAAATTGTTGCAGAAGTTCAAGAGAAATTGGCGGCAGGCGAGGCATTTGAAGCCTTAGCGAAAACCTACTCTAAAGATCCTGGTTCAGCCGATTCGGGTGGAGACTTGGGAACCTTTGAACAAGGCATGATGGTTCCTGAATTTGATGAAGCGGTATTTGCGTTAGATGTTGGACAGGTCAGTGAGCCAGTTAAAACGGATTTTGGTTATCATATTATTAAGTTAGAAGGCGTTGAGCCAAAACAAGTTCAATCATTGGACGTGGTCAAATCGAAAGTGGTTGAACAGTATAAAATGGAAGAGGCAGAGCGCCAGTATTTCAATCTGCTTGAGCAGTTGACCACCATCGCTTATGAGCAATCGGATAGCTTAGAGCCCGCAGCGGATGCGGTTGGGCTTAAGGTACAAACGTCGGCACTCTTTACCCATGAAGGTGGAGTTGGAGAGGTTTTATCAAATCCTAAAGTTGCGACAATGGCTTTTTCGGATGAGTTGTTAAAAGAGAACTTGAACAGTGATGCGATTGAACTCAGTGCGAATCGTACGGTATTTATTCGAGTCAATGAGCATGTTGAGCAACGTCAGAAACCCTTAGCAGAAGTGGCTGAAGCGATTAAAGAGACGTTAACACGTCAAGCGGCGATTAAAGAAGCCGCCGCACTAGCGGAGCAGTTATTAGCGAAAGTAAATGCGGGTGAAAATCCTGAATCCTTAATGCGTGATGGCATTGAGTGGAATACTGTCGGCTGGATTGCTCGTAATTCTCAAAAGTTATTACCACAAATGGTAACCGAGGCATTTAAAGTAGCTAAACCAGCCGAAGAGGGGGCTTCTTCGTGGGGGAAATTCCAGTTGAGTACGGGGGACACAATTTTGTTGCAAGTATCCGGTGTAAGAACTCAGCCCGTTTCTGAAGAGGATAAGCAAGCACTGCGTAATGCCTTTGCGGAACTCTTTGGGAGTGCCGAATATAAAGGGCGCTTAGAAGGGTTAAAACTGAAAGCAGATATTGTTCACTTACCCGCTTACAAAACGGTTAAGTAGCTTAACGCTTATTAAGTTTTTAATAAAAAAGCCCCGTATTTTCAATGAAAGTACGGGGCTTTTTTTGTCTGAATAAACAGAATTAGGGTAGGGGGGGGAAGAAAATTTAATCTTGTTTAAATAAACTGGTGACTTTCTCAGAAGGTTCTTCTTTATTGGGTGAGTCGCTACCATCATCGCTATCGATTTTAAAGCTCAGTGCATCCGCCAAATACTTTTTACGAGACCAAATCAATCCCCAGCGCGAACCGCCGACTTGATCCCAAAGCAGTGCGGAGCGAATCCCTGCCAACAGCAACGCTCTAATTTTATTGGCGGTTCGTGCGTTTTGTAAATGACCGTGCTGACCGTTCACAATGATGCGAGGATTCACTTGGCTAATGTTTTCGGAATAAGCACGCGCAATGGAGGCGATAACATTATCGTGTTCTAAGCCAAAATGTACTTGTTGGCTTTTAGCGACCTCTAAAACCCGCGCAACGTTCTGCATGGGTTCACCAAGTTTGATCAACTTTTTTTCTAAAATCATCAAACTTAAGACATAGCGCGTAATCTCAAGGTTACGGCTCTGAGTCGCCGATTCAGAATTCATTTGATTGAGTAGACTGTTTACCCCGACTTGAATGTTGGCAATCTCTCCACCGTATACATCCAGTGTTTTGTCTGGGTTGTCACAAAATAGTGATTGAATGCAGGTACGATATGCCAGCTCATCGGTCTTACCTGTGGTGGCAAGATCATGTACCAATTGGGCGGCTTGATAGATACCAATTAATGCTAAGCTGCGATCTTGCTGAGTATATTCTGTCATGGGTTAAACCTTTTAAAATTATTGATAATGATTCAGAGAAAATCTGAATCATTACGGTTATGTTCTTGAACTCTTCTCATCTGCAGAGTGGAGGCGCTGATCAATAATACCTCCCCCTAGGCAGACATTTTCGTTATAAAACACAATGGACTGTCCTGGGGCAATGGCGAGTTGTGATGCTTGAAACTCAACCAGAAGTGTCCCGCTACTTTTCTCGATAATTTGGCATGGTTGTTCTTCTTGGCGGTAACGAATTTTCGCTTTTAGTGGGGTATTGAGTGGCGGACACGCTCCAGATACCCAGTCCAATGTATCGGCGACTAAAAAACGGTGTTGTAATAGTGGATGCTGCTTACCTTGCACCGCAACCAGCTGGTTGGTTTTAAGGTTTTTATCTGCCGCATACCAAGGGTCGTTGCCTGTGCCATGCCCGCCACCGATTCCAAGCCCTTTACGTTGACCAAGGGTGTGATACATCAAGCCATCGTGTTTGCCAATGACATGACCAAACTCATCTACAATATCGCCGGGTTGTGCCGGAATAAATTGTTGTAAAAAATCTTTAAATTTTCGTTCACCAATAAAGCAAATACCCGTACTGTCTTTTTTATTATGGGTGATCAATCCCGCTTGTTCAGCCATCTCGCGTACGAATGGTTTTTCGAGCTCACCAACGGGAAAGAGTGTTTTTTGCAATTGATGCTGTTGTAAGGTATAGAGAAAATAGCTCTGGTCTTTATTGTTATCCATGCCTTTTAAAAGTTGGCAAGTCCCTTCATTATCGCGTTGAATTCGAGCGTAGTGCCCGGTGGCGATATAGTCGGCTCCGAGTTCCAGTGCATGTTGCAAAAAGGCTTTAAACTTGACCTCTTTATTGCATAAAATATCAGGGTTAGGGGTGCGCCCCGCTTTGTATTCGGCTAAAAAATGCTCAAATACATTCTCCCAATACTCCCCTGAAAAATTCTCAATATGCACGGGAATATCCAACGCCTCGGCGACTTTAAAGACATCTTTTAAATCTTCGGCGGCAGGGCAGTAATCATCCGTATCGTCGCCCTCCCAATTCTTCATAAACAACCCTTCGACCTCATAGCCTTGTTGTTTAAGAAGCAGAGCGGCAACAGAGGAGTCAACGCCTCCAGAGAGGCCAACAATGACTTTTGTTTTTGAGTTGTCGATAGCGGTATTGGTTTTCATAGAAGGTATAAAGCTTAAGGAGTTAATAAATATAAGAAGGGTATTTTAACAGAGCAAAGTGAAGTATTCGAATTAGGTTTTACCTAGGCGCAAGAAGCTTAACGATTGAAGTTTTGGGGTCAGAGTAAAAGATGCTTTGCTTTTTACTCTGACCCCAGTTTTTGGTTTTTTATAAATGCTGATTGGTGAGCAGAGCAGATTCTCCGGGTGCGAGTCCCTTGAGTTTCCAAGGGCCTATTTGGGTTCGAATCAATCTTAAGGTTGGAAAACCAGCGGCCGCGGTCATTCGGCGTACTTGACGGTTTTTTCCCTCGGTAATCGTTAACTCAATCCAACTGGTTGGAATCTCTTTCCGTTCTCGAATGGGAGGCGTTCTTTGCCATAACCAAGGGGGGGAAGAAATTTTTTTAGCTTGTGCCGGTCGCGTTAATCCATCTTTAAGCATGACTCCTTTTATCAACTGTTGAATGGCTTGGGGGCTGACATCGCCCTCTACTTGAGCGAAATAGGTTTTGGGCAGTTTATACTTTGGATCAGATATCTTATGTTGTAGCTTTCCATCGTCCGTTAAAAGCAGCAGCCCTTCACTGTCTCGATCCAGTCGTCCTGCCGCATAAAACTCTTTGTGTGAAATGTAATTGGCGAGTGTTTCACGATGGGTTGCGTGTGGGCTGTCATCGGTAAATTGGCAAAGTACATTAAAAGGTTTGTTAAAAAGAAGCAGATTGCTCATATGTAAAGGTCTCAAATAGTTCGTGCAGTTAGGGTGTAGTCGGTTAAAATAGCGACCATTCTAATTTAATACATTCAGTAAGGAAACGCCATGTCTGAACAAGCTAAAATTATTTATACACTGACGGATGAAGCGCCGGCACTTGCAACCTATTCGTTATTACCGATTGTAAAAGCCTTTACCGCAGCGACAGACGTGTCTGTTGAAACGCGTGATATCTCATTGGCGGGTCGTATTATTGCAAATTTTTCAGATTATTTATCTCCTGAACAGAGGATAGGCGATGCATTAGCGGAGCTGGGTGACATGGCGAAACGTCCCGATGCAAATATTGTGAAGCTACCGAATATCAGTGCTTCCATTCCACAGTTAGAGGCGGCGATTGCTGAGTTACAAGCGAAAGGGTATGCCTTGCCAAACTATCCTGCGAATCCAGAAACGGATGAAGAGAAAATCATTAAAGCCACTTATGCAAAGGTATTGGGCAGTGCAGTCAACCCTGTTTTACGTGAAGGAAATTCGGATCGTCGTGCGCCCCCTTCGGTTAAAAATTATGCGAAGAAAAACCCTCATTCGATGGGCGCTTGGTCTCAAGACTCTAAAACACATGTTGCAAGCATGACGGAAGGGGACTTTTATGGTTCTGAAAAGTCATTAACCATTGAGAACGCCACGACATTTAAAATTGAATTTGTAGCAGAGGATGGTTCAACGACGGTATTAAAAGAGCGTGCACCATTGCAAGCGGGGGAGATTATTGATACCGCTGTGATGAGCCAGTCTGCACTAAGGTCTTTTTTAGCGGATGCGATTGCAGAGGCAAAAGAACAGGGGATTTTATTCTCGATTCACATGAAAGCGACGATGATGAAGGTCTCTGATCCCATTATTTTTGGTCAAGCGGTTGAGGTGTTTTTTAAGGATCTCTTTGAAAAACATGCCGAGACGTTTGCCGCCTTAGGTGTGAATGCCAGTAATGGTCTAGGGGATGTGTACGCTAAAATTGAGACGCTAGAGCCAAGTAAAAAAGCGGAAATTGAAGCCGATTTGCAAGCGGTTTTTGAGCAACAGCCAGATGTGGCGATGGTCGATTCCGACAAGGGTATTACCAACTTAAATGTGCCGAGTGATGTCATTATTGATGCCTCTATGCCAGCGATGATTCGTGCATCGGGTCAAATGTGGAATAAAGAGGGTAAGCAGCAAGATACGTTGGCAGTGATTCCTGATCGCTGTTATGCAGGCGTCTTTCAAGAGACCATTAACTTTTGCAAACACCATGGTGCATTCGACCCAACCACGATGGGCTCGGTTCCGAATGTTGGCTTAATGGCGCAAAAAGCAGAGGAGTATGGTTCGCACGATAAAACCTTTCAAATGCGCGCGGCGGGTACTGTGAATGTAGTGGCTGAAAATGGCGATGTTTTACTGCAACAAACGGTACAAACGGGTGATATTTTCCGCATGTGTCAGGTTAAAGACGCGCCGATTCAAGACTGGGTTAAGTTGGCCGTAAATCGTGCTAGAGCCACCGGAACCCCTGCGGTTTTTTGGTTAGATACCCAGCGTGCACACGATCACCAGTTGATTGAGAAGGTAAATCATTATTTATTAGATCATGATACCTCAGGATTAGAGTTGCATATTATGGCGCCCGAAGAGGCGACACGTTTTACGTTGCGTCATGTGAAAGAGGGTAAGGATGTCATTTCGGTTACTGGAAATGTATTGCGTGATTACTTAACCGACCTATTCCCAATTTTAGAGCTGGGTACCTCGGCTAAAATGCTGTCGATTGTGCCACTGATGAATGGCGGTGGACTGTTTGAAACGGGCGCGGGGGGGTCTGCACCCAAGCATGTTCAACAATTGCAGTCCGAAAATCATCTTCGTTGGGACTCTTTAGGTGAGTTTTTAGCCTTGGCGGTTTCATTGGAGCACTTGGCAAACACCTTTAATATGCCCAAAGCACAAGTGTTGGCAACGACATTGGATGCCGGCACGGCTAAGTTTTTGGAAGAAGATAAATCACCGTCACGAAACGTCGGAGAGCTGGATAATCGCGGTAGTCATTTTTATCTGGCATTGTATTGGGCACAGGCACTGGCCGCTCAAAATGAGGATGCGGCATTAAAGATGCGTTTTACACCGGTTGCTGAGGCGTTAGCAGCGCAAGAGCGTACGATTGTTTCTGAGTTAAATGATGTGCAAGGTCAAGCGGTTGAACTGGGAGGGTACTATTTTCCAAATCCAGAATTGGTGGCAAACGTAATGCGACCGAGTGCTTCTTTGAATGCGATTATTGATGAGGTTTAATTATTATCCATTTCTAATGGAATGATTAAAAATCCCCAAAATTTTGGGGCTTTTTTTATGGTTTAAAAAAAACTTCCCCCCCCCTTATTTTTAAAGTAATGTGGAAATATCGCTTGGATACAGGAGGGGGGAAGAATTTATTCAACTTTATAATCTGTTGTTGATTTGTAACTATAAGGTGGCTTTTCAACCGGTTTTTTGAGTTGTTTTTCGAGGCTCTTTTGCAAGGTATTGAGTTGCTGTTGTATTTTGGTTTGTTGTTGGCTCAAGGTCGCAAGCTCGCCTTTTAAGGTTTCTAGTGTGGTTTTTAGGGGCTTATAATGAGCGGTATGATTTGGATTTTCAGCGATTGTTTTTTGAATCGCTTTTAACGCTTTGCCCTGTTTTCGAATCAACCAGCTTAAATCATTTAATTTTTTGAGTTGAGCGGGATCGGCTTTATGCGGTTTAGTTGCTGGAAGACTCTTAATCTTTTGTTGTTGGCTGAGAATCTTTTGCATTAATGTTTTAAGCTCTTTGTGCTGTGCTTCAAGTTGCTCGATGGTTGAGGTCGAATCCGCCTCTTTTTGGGAGGGGTCGGCTGTTTTAGTGGCGGCAACATTGGTGGCTTGTTTTGCTTTAATATCCGATGGTGTAAGTGTTGCTATATTTGGGTTGAGGCTACTTAATCGTTTGATATCGGCACTCATCGCTTCGGTTAACGAGGCGAGTTCATCGGTTTTCATAACCAGCTTATTACTGAGAAGTTTACTCTCTGTTTGAAT
>JALSJT010000209.1 GCA_026989175.1 Thiomicrorhabdus sp.
AGCCACACAAATACCCTCTCTAAAAGCACTTGCAAGCATTTCAAAAATACACTATATTTTGCGTAATCAAACAGCCCCTAAGACAAGATGTTGTGCCTAAGCCCATATTTAGCACGACAAAATAACGCATACTTCTTAGAGCATTGTTTGGGTTGTTCGGCTAACCCAATGAATTTATTGAGTTTTCAAAACAATAAAAACTCTTTACCCTTTTTTGCTTTATACACAGGTTCAAACGTTGTCCATGAAAAACCAAAATATCCTTGTTTCCAAACGAAATGGTTCTAAAGAGCCGTTAAATTTAGAAAAAATTCATCGCGTGATTTCATGGGCGGCCGAAGCGCTAGAAAATGTATCTGTTTCTGAAGTGGAGTTACGTTCACATATTCAGTTTTACGACGGTATTACCACCTCAGACATTCACGAAACCATTATTAAATCGGCGGCCGATTTAATCTCTGAAACGGCACCCGATTATCAACATTTATCGGCACGCTTAGCCATCTATCACTTGCGTAAAAAAGCCTTTGGTCGGTTTACCCCGCCCGAGCTGTTTGAGCATATCAATAAAATGGTAACCGCTGGGCTATACGATGCCCAAATTATCCAAGATTACGCTAAAAAAGAGATTGATGAGTTAGGCGAATACATTCAGCACAAACGCGATTTATCGTTTAGCTATGCCGCTGTCAAGCAATTGGAAGGCAAGTACCTGATTCAAAACCGTGTGTCGGGTAAAATTTACGAAAGCCCGCAGTTTATCTACATGCTGATTCCCATGTGCTTGTTTGCACACTACCCAAAAGCGACACGATTACAGTACGTTAAAGATTTTTACGATGCCGGCTCGCTGTTTAAGCTTTCTCTGCCCACGCCCATTATGTCGGGGGTACGTACACCCACTCGCCAATTTAGCTCTTGTGTTCTGATTGAGTGTGGCGACTCACTAGACTCCATTAACGCGACCTCCTCTTCTATTGTTAAATACGTATCGCAACGTGCTGGCATTGGCATTAACATTGGTCGTATTCGCGCTTTAGGAAGTGAAATTCGTGGCGGTGAAGCGTATCACACGGGGTTAATCCCGTTTATTAAGCACTTTCAAACAGCGGTTAAATCTTGCTCTCAAGGGGGCGTTCGTGGTGGTGCTGCCACCCTTTTTTACCCTATTTGGCATTTGGAAGTGGAATCGTTACTCGTGCTTAAAAATAACCGTGGGGTTGAAGAGAACCGCGCACGCCATTTAGATTACGGTGTCCAGGTCAACAAGCTCATGTATCAACGCATGATTAAAGGCGGTTACATTACCCTCTTTAGCCCGTCTGATGTACCGGGGTTATACGATGCGTTTTTTGAAGATCAAGATGAATTTGAACGCTTATATAAAATTTACGAGGTGGACGACAGCATCCGTAAAAAGCGCGTTAAAGCCATTGATCTGTTTACCCAATTAGCACAAGAACGCGCGCAAACGGGTCGTATTTATATTCAAAATGTAGACCACTGCAACACCCACAGCCCGTTTGATCCTAAAAAAGCACCTATTCGTCAATCGAATTTATGTTTAGAAATCGCCTTACCGACCCATGAGATGAACGCGATTGAAGACCCTAAGGGTGAAATTGCACTGTGTACGTTATCGGCCTTTAACTTGGGTGAAATTAACGACTTATCCGAACTGGAAAAGCTCTCCGACTTAATCGTTCGCGCCTTAGACAGCTTGCTGGATTATCAAAATTACCCCATTAAAGCCGCTCGTCGTTCCAGCATGGGACGTCGTACCTTGGGTGTGGGCGTGACCAACATGGCGTATTATTTGGCAAAAAACGGCACCAAATATTCTGACGGTTCTGCTAATGGATTGATTCACCGTACTTTTGAGGCAATTCAGTTTTACTTACTGAAAGCATCAAACCAACTGGCACAAGAATTTGGTGTGTGTGATTACTTTGATGATACCAACTACGCCAAAGGGATTTTACCGATTGATACCTATAAAAAAGAGTTGGATGAGGTGTGCAGCGAGCCACTTCATTTAGATTGGGATAGCTTAAGAGCCGACATAAAACAATACGGATTACGCAATTCAACCCTCACCGCGCTTATGCCCTGTGAAACCTCCTCACAAATCACCAACTCCACCAACGGCATTGAGCCTCCACGTGGTTATGTCTCAGTAAAAGCCTCAAAAGATGGCATCTTAAAGCAGGTGGTTCCGGGCTTTAAAGAGTTTAAAGACAACTACGAACTGTTGTGGCAAATCCCCAATAACAAAGGGTATTTGCAGTTGGTCGGCATTATGCAAAAATTTGTCGATCAAGCAATCTCTTCCAATACCAACTACGATCCTGCCCGCTTTAATGAAGACAAGGTTCCGATTAAATTGGTGCTACAAGACTTGCTGTACGCTTATAAAATGGGGCTAAAAACTCTGTATTACCATAATACCCGTGATGGCGCATCAGATAACCAAGAGGATGATGGTTGCGCAGGTGGCGCGTGTAAGTTGTAGATTCTCCCACCCTTCCCAAACCCCCTCCCAGCCTCCCCCTTGGTAAGGGGGAGGGGTAAACAGACCCTTTCTCCAATTACTTTCTTAACTGAAGCAGAAGCAATACAACTCGCGTCAACCGCGCAGCTTTCAAGACAAAACGCTTGCTCTTTAACCCCCTCCCCTGACAAGGGGAGGGTTGGGGTGGGGTCGCTTTTATTTTTTTTCAAATCCTACCCGTCTCTTTCAGCACCAACATTAACGCCGCATACGCCCGTCCCTCACTAAAGTGTGGCTCTTTCAATAACGCTTGCCAGTCATCTAAATGCCAAGGCACCACCTCTAACGGCTCTGGCTCATCCCCTTTGGCGGTTTGTGGCGTTAACTCGGTTGCTAATACAATGTGAGTATAGTGCGTCATATAGCCTGCCGCCAAACTCACGGAATCTAATAATCTCACTTGATTTGGCAGAAAGCCAATCTCCTCCTGACTCTCTCGAATTGCAGCTTGCGCCCACGTTTCGCCTGCGTCTATTTTCCCCTTGGGAAATCCGAGTTCATAACGCCCTACGCCTGCGCCATACTCTCGAATCAACAACAGCGTATCGTCTTCCAACAAGGGCACAATCAACACCGCCCCCGACTCACTGCTTAACAGACGTTCATAAACCACGGTGGTCTCGTTTGAAAAAGTGAGTGTTTGCTCTTGCACTTTAAACATTTGCGTTTGTAATGTGATTTTTTCTGAGATCACAAGCGGGTGTTTTTTTGACATGCCAAAGACTCTTTTCATTTAGAATAGTGACTTTCATCATAACGCTAAAAAAGGCTTATTACCATGAACGCCCCTCTCAACTGGTCGCAAATTGACACCGTTTTACTCGATATGGACGGGACACTACTCGACTTACATTTTGATTGGAATTTTTGGATGGAGGTGATTCCGCAAGCCTATGCAGAGAAGAACCAACTCTCGCTTGAAGCCGCTAAAGAGATTATTCACAAAAAAATTCATTCGCAAACGGGCACGTTAAATTGGTACTGCTTGGATTATTGGACGGAGACGCTTAACCTGCCCATTGCGCAATTGAAACGTGAACTGAAACACCAAATTAAAGTCCATCCCGAAGTGATGGACTTTTTAGCGAAACTCAAGCAGTTAAATAAACAGGTAATTATGGTGACCAATGCGCACCGAGACAGCTTGGTACTCAAATTGGAGATGACTGAAATCGGCGACTATTTTGACACTATTATCTCTTCGCATGATATTGGATTGCCCAAAGAGAACATTCAGCTCTGGTCGGAAATTCAGAAAATAGAACCTTACACGCCTGAAAGAACGCTGTTAATTGATGACAACTTGCACGCCTTACAAAGTGCTAAAGAGTACGGTATCGCCTATCCACTGTGTGCGACCTTTATCAGTCCTAAACTGGATAAGGTTGACCCTAAAGGCTTTGCCCATTTTGAACGCTATGCTGAAATTATGCCTGATTAAAAAATAGAACCACACATACAAAAAAAGCAGCGTACCTTAAAATACGCTGCTTTTTTAATCACTCAAAGCGTTATGATTAACTTAACACTTTTTTACGACGATATGCCATAAAGCCAACCAATCCCAGCCCACCGAGCATTAAAGCATAAGTAGAAGGTTCTGGCACGGGCGATACTTCTGTGTATTTAAAGTTACTTATAAGTACCGAATCAGAAAGGATAATACCACCAACTCCTGATAATGTTGCATAAGAAATGTCTGTAAAAGATGATGAAAAGCCAGTGCCAGTCCTAACATTGATAAACTCTAAAGTAGAACCTATCTGCTCGCCTGACACATTAAATATATCCAACCGCTGCTGATTCGTCGAAGCCGATGTTGTCTCTCCTACCATGTCAAAAGAAAAACTACTAATAGGGCTCTCGAAATCAAAACGTAAAGACTCTCCTACATTCTCTATTGTTAAAAAACCATACGGAAAATCAATGCCAGAAAGCAACTGAAATCCGCTGCCCACATTCGTCGAAAATGTAACATTTTGTATCGTAGCCTCAGAAAAAAAGCCACCCTCAGTACTATTAAAATCAACCAACACTTCCTCTGAATGCGCCGAAAAAGCCACACTTAACAACCCGACCATTAATATATTTCTCATTTTATCAACCACCCCAAACCCCTTATGAGACCTTTGCACGAGAGGGGCGCGAGAGAAAAAAGAGATAAAATTTGGCTGATTGAGGCGGAAATCGCAGGGAATAGTTAGCTATTCGCAAGGTTTTCAACAAAAATCAGGTATGTTTTAGCCTTTTTTATCCGTGTATCCTCTCGTGCAAAGATCTCTTATATATTTAAATGCCAAAATAAAGCAAAATAATTATACACTATCCCCCCATAAAAGTAAGTAAAAACACGCCACCAATACAGTTAATTCTCATCCTAAAAAAAGTACCAACACCGTATAATAACGCCATGAAAAAATCACCTTCCAAAATTTCTCCCCCCCCCTCCTCCTTATTACAAAAAAAGTGGATTAAAAACAGCCTAACGGTTCTAGTTTTTTTAGCGATTTACCTCATCTTGCGTTCATTTATGCAAGGCGAGGTGATTCATGGTCAAGCCCCCACTATGAAAGTGCAAACCATTACGGGCAAAACCCTTGATTTACAAGCACTCAACCAGCAGGGCAAGCCCGTGTTAATTCATATTTGGGCGACATGGTGTCCTATTTGTGATTTAAGCAAAGGGGGCGTTGAGTCCATCGCCAAAGACTATGCGGTGATTAACATCGCCACCCAGTCTGGCAGTGATGCGGAGCTACTGGCGTTTGCCAAGGCAAATGAGATGAACCCTGATTTGATTGTCAATGACCAACAAGGAAAATGGATGCAGACCTTTGGCGCAAAAGCTGTGCCTGCTGATTTTATTGTGGCGCCCAATGGGGAGATTACCTTTGTAGAGGTGGGCTTTACTACTGCTTGGGGCTTAAGATTGCGGTTATGGTGGGCGCAATAGTGGCGCGGAACTTACCGCGTGGTGAATGTATTCATCAACAACACGATGCGTTTGGTCGTTTACAGGTGATGGAAACGGAAACCACTCGTAGCCTCTATTTTGAGGATGCGTCGGTTGAACAGGGTCGCCTGAATATGGATGCGCCCATGCAACTGCCGTTTGAATATCAACAGGTAATCGAAGCACACATTATGCAGTTTCAGCAAACCCAGCCGCTCAAACGCATATTAATGTTGGGCATGGGGAGCGGCTCTATCGCCACCCATTTACACATGCTCTTTCCCTCTCTCACCCTTCATATTGTAGAGCTACGCCAAGCGGTCATTGACATCGCCTATGACTATTTTTACCTGCCCGATGTGCCTGAAATAGAGGCGATACAGGAAGATGCGTTGTGCTTTATGCAAGGCAAGTTAACCCCATACGATGTGATAATTGTGGATCTCTTTGATGATTATGGTATACCCGAAGCGTTTACCAAAGAGGGTTTTCAGCAAGACTTACTAAACAACTTATCCCCTTCAGGACAAATACTGTTTAACCTTTGGAATAATCAAACCAGCCCAGCACAGCAACAGACGCAAACAATAATCGATTACTGGCAAATGCTCTCTCATTCACTGGTAACTCAAAAGATTCAAGTAAATAGCTGTCTTATCCCCTCTACTGAGAATATAATCCTTAGCATTCAAACTTAACCTATTAAAGAACGCACTATGGCCCTACTTTTTTTACGCGACATCTCCCTCAGCTTTGGTTCTGCCCCGCTGTTTAATAAAGCCTCCTTGCAAATTGAACCCAATGAACGGGTCTGTTTGGTCGGGCGAAATGGGGAGGGAAAATCCACTTTATTGAAAGTCATTGAAGGCAGTATTCAGCCCGATTCTGGAACGCGTATTGTGCAAGATGGCGTGACCATCGCCAAACTGCAACAAGAAGTCCCACATGATATGACGGGATCGGTATTTCATGTGATTGCACTGGGCTTAGGCAATACAGGGCATTTGATTGAGCAGTTTCATGACCTTGGCATTCAGATGGAGCAAAATTACAGCGATGCGCTGCTTGAAGCGTTTACCGATGTACAACAAAAAATTGAAGCCCAAAATGGCTGGGCGCTACAACAAAAAGTAGACACCATTATCTCCAAATTGGAACTGCAAGCCGATGCGGAGTTTTCCAGTCTGTCGGGCGGAATGAAACGCCGTGTACTGCTTGCCAAAGCCTTAGTGCAAACGCCCGATATTTTACTGTTGGACGAACCGACCAACCATTTAGACATTCCTTCTATTCAATGGTTAGAGAGCTTTTTAAAAAACATTCGCTGTACCTTGGTGTTTATTACCCATGATCGCGCATTCTTACAATCGCTTGCCACTCGAATCATTGAGTTGGATCGTGGCAAACTGAGCAATTGGCAGTGTGACTATCACACCTATTTAGAGCGAAAAGCCGCCGCATTGGATGCGGAGTCGAAACAGAATGCGCTGTTTGATAAAAAGCTGGCACAAGAAGAAGTGTGGATTCGCCAAGGCATTAAAGCGCGTCGTACCCGTAACGAAGGCCGAGTACGCGCTTTAGAAAAACTCCGTTCCGAACGCAGTGCGCGTCGCAATCAACAAGGCAAAGCCAACTTACAACTCAACCGAGCGGATAAATCTGGGAAACAGGTCATTGAATTGGAAAATGTCACCTTTAGCTTTCCCAATAAACCGATCATTACCGACTTTAGTGGCGTGATTATGCGTGGCGATAAGGTGGGGATTATTGGAGAGAATGGCTGTGGTAAATCGACCCTAATCCGTTTATTACTGGGCAAACTTACCCCCTCCTCTGGCGAAATTACCTTAGGAACCAACCTAGAAATCGCCTATTTTGATCAACATCGTGCGCAACTCGATGAGAGCAAAGCGGTGGCAGAAAGT
>JALSJT010000210.1 GCA_026989175.1 Thiomicrorhabdus sp.
GTGAGTTAGATGAAGAGGGCGGGCGCCGAAAAATAAAAGCGTATCGTGTGCTGGCCAGTAAAATGGCAAGTGTCGATGATCGTATTGTGCAAAAGTTTGCCGCGCAAGTCTCGCCAGAGCAATTGGTGACCATTGTACGTTTAGCGGAAGGCGATGCGCTGTATCAAAAAGTCTTGCGCAACCTCTCTAAGCAGAATGCGCGTCAGTTTGAAGAGGACTATCAAGCGATGGATAAAATCAGCGAACACCACGCTTGTTTACACATGGAACAGGTCATTACTCTGATTCGACGTGCGGCGGAAGAGCAGAAGGTGTTGAATAAAAATTAACGGGTGCGTGTAATAATCAGCCCAACGGTATCGGTCTCTGCTACTGCTTGGGGCTTGCTGACTTTGAGTTGTATCTTTTGCACCGCAGGATGGTGGCTTAAAATCTGTTGGCACATCGTTTCACACAAGCTTTCGAGCAGTTCAAAGCGACTGTTTTCAACCAGTTTAATCATCTCGTCTGAGACTTGTTTGTAATCGACCGTATCTTGGATGTTATCACTGACGGCTGCGCTTTTAATCGGTACGCTCATCTCTATATCAAAAATGAGCGGTTGACGATTTTCACGCTCCCAGTCATAAATACCGATGATCGCTTGGGTTTTTAGCCCTTGAATGAAGATGATGTCCATTGAGTATGCCTTTTTTATTCTGTTTATTTTTACCGTCTATTGTACGCTTCGAGTAAAATCCCCTTCAAAATATTTAAAAGGAAATGAGTCGCATGGAAATAGAAGTCATTGCGTTAATTATTGCAGCCTATCTGCTAGGATCCATCTCAACAGCAATTATTGTCTGTCGTATGATGGGACTTCCCGATCCAAGAGAGGGCGGTTCAGGGAACCCAGGTGCGACTAATGTTTTGCGCATTGGGGGCGAAAAAGGTAAGAAAGCCGCTGGGATCACGTTACTGGGGGACTCTTTAAAAGGTTTTATTCCTGTGGTGATCGCGCATGGCTTAGGGCTTGAGGCACAATGGATTGTGTTGGTTGGCTTTATGGTGTTTATTGGACACTTGTATCCCGTGTTTTTTAAGTTTCAGGGCGGCAAAGGTGTTGCGACGATGCTGGGGGTGATGTTTGGTTTGTCGCTGCCCATTGGTTTAGCCGTGGCAGGTACTTGGTTGTTTGTGGCAAAGGTGCTTAAGATTTCGTCGCTTTCAGCATTGATTGCGGCACTGTTCGCACCGGTCTATATCTATTTTTTAGCGGGTGAAATGAGCTGGGTATGGTTTAGTGTGGTAATTAGTTTACTGCTGTTTTGGCGTCATAAAGGCAATATTCAGCGTTTATTGAATGGGGAAGAGAGTTTGATTAAGGTCAAAAAAGAGGTGAAATAATTCTGTTTTAGATTTTTCTCCCCCCCCCTCCTTTTTTTTCTCTTTCCTTATTTATTTACAGTGAGACCTTTGCACGAGAGGGACGCGAGAGAAAAAAGAGATAAAATTTGACTAATTGAGGCGGAAATCGCAGGGAATACCTAGGTATTCGCAAGATTTTCAACAAAAATTAGGCATATTTTAGCCTTTTTTATCCGTGTATCCTTCTCGTGCAAAGGTCTCACAGTGACACAAGTTCTTCTAAAGACCAGCGTGGTGTCGCAGCAAAGCTGAGTGAGTCTTGTTGTCCAGCGAGCAGTCTTTGTGCGCCCGCGTAGGCGATCATCGCACCATTGTCGGTACAAAACTGCAAGCGAGGGTAAAAGATCTCTCCACGTCGTTTTTTCATTAATTCTGACAGTTTTTCTCGGATGGTTCGATTGGCGCTCACACCGCCTGCAATAACGATCGTGTTGAGGTTTTCTTGTTCTAAAGCGCGTTTGCACTTGATGGTTAAGGTTTCGGCGACAGCAATTTCGAATGCACGGCAAATATCTGCTTTGGTCTGTTCGGTTGCATCACTCTCTTTTACGGCTTTCAGCCAAGTGTTGCGAGTGTAGGTTTTTAGACCGCTAAAGCTCATATCTAACCCCGGACGATCGACCATAGGGCGCGGAAATTTATAGCGGTCTGAATTGCCTTTGAGTGCCAGGTTAGAGACATTAGGGCCTCCGGGGTAACCCAGTTCGAGTAGCTTTGCGGTTTTATCAAAAGCTTCACCAGCGGCATCATCGAGTGTGTCACCGAGAACTTTGTACTGTCCAATGCCATCGACGCGAACAATCATGCTGTGTCCGCCAGAGACCAACAGGCAAATAAAGGGAAAGCTGGGTTGGTTCGCTTCCAGCATGGGGGCGAGCAGGTGACCTTCCATATGGTGTACGCCAATGGCGGGAATGTTTAGGGCGTAGGCCAAGCTGCGAGCCACGGAACTGCCCGCCAAGAGTGCACCCATTAGCCCAGGGCCTTTGGTGTAGGCGATGCCCTGAAGGTCTTGGCGTTGTACATTGGCTTTGGCAAGGGTTTGCTTGATTAGTGGGGTGAGTTTGCGAATATGGTCACGAGAGGCCAGTTCGGGTACGACACCGCCGTATTTCGCATGAAGCGCTACTTGACTGTAGAGTGTGTCGGCAATCAGTCCTTTATCGGTGTCATACAGTGCAATCCCTGTTTCATCACAAGAGCTTTCAATTCCCAATACCAACATTTTATTTTCCGATTAACTAAGAAGTGGCTGAATTTTAACAAAAAACCTGAGTTATTTTGAATAAAAGATTTGCAATGTTCGGGTTAGAAAATTATAATTCGTCGTTTCCGCTATCTTCCATTTCTTGCGTGGGGGGTATGAACCGAATAGACAAAATATAAATAGGTAATGATGAGATGCCAAGCGTAAAGATTAGAGATACTGAACCATTTGATGTTGCACTACGTCGTTTTAAACGTGCTTGTGAAAAAGCAGGTGTGTTAACCGAAACACGTAAGCGTGAATATTATGAGAAGCCTACTTGGGCGAGAAAACGTATGAAAGCTGCGGCCGTGAAACGTTTAGCAAAGCGTTTGTCTCGTGAGAATCGCCGTACGACTCGTATGTACTAAGTTGGATTGAGAAGCTAAGTGTCTAATACAACATTAAAAGAGCAACTTACGGCTGAAATGAAGGCCTGTATGAAGGCGAAAGATAAGCAACGATTGGTTGTGATTCGTTCGTTATTGGCGGCCATTAAACAGATTGAGGTTGATGAACGGACGACGGTTGATGATGCAGGCGTACTCGCAATTATTGATAAAGCGATGAAGCAACGTCGTGATTCTCATCAGCAATTTTTGGACGCAGATCGTCCTGATTTAGCTGAGCAAGAAGCCTATGAGATGACCGTCATTAAAGACTTTATGCCTGAAGCTTTAACGGAAGATGAGATCAATGCATTAATTGATGCGGCGATGACTGAATCGGGTGCGGCCAGTATGCAGGATATGGGTAAAGTCATGGGCTTGTTAAAACCTAAGATGCAGGGTCGTGCTGATATGGCTGTGGTCAGTAAGTTGATTAAATCTAAGTTAGGATGAGCTTGATCGCATTCATGTGATTTCGTTAATCTTGCTGTCTTAGATAAATAGCTCGAATCCAAATAAACCCGCTAATGTTATGTTAGCGGGTTTTTGCGTTTTAAAGAGTGTGTATTTTTTGGTGGATAATGTGTGGGTAAGCTGTGAGTATCTCTAGTCCAACGGGTTCCATTCCGCGTTCTTTTATCGAGAATTTATTGTCTCGATCTGATCTGGTGCAGATTATTAATCAGCGCGTGCCACTAAAAAAAGCTGGTGGCTCTTATAAAGCATGTTGCCCGTTTCATGATGAAAAAACCCCCTCCTTTAATGTCAGTGCTTCTAAACAGTTTTATCACTGCTTTGGTTGTGGTGCGAGTGGTGACGCACTCAAATTTTTAATGGAGTATGACGGCCTCTCTTTTGTAGAGGCCGTGGAGTCTTTGGCGTCGCAAATGGGGATGGAGGTGCCACGAGAGCGGTTGTCCCTCGAAAAACAAAAAGCGCAGCAGCAACGTCAACAACAGCAGCGAGACTTGTTTGATGTGATGCACTTGGTGGCAAAGTTCTATCGTCATCAATTAAGAGATCATCCAGAGTCGGGTGAGGCGCGGCAGTATTTAAAGTCACGAGGCTTGAGTGCTGAAGTGGCTAAACAGTTTGTGATAGGTTTTGCCCCCTCGGGTTGGGATACGTTAGTTTCAGGGCTGAAGGCCGACCCTAAGTTGACGCAACAGTTGATTGAAGTGGGTGTGTTGGTTCAAAAAGAGAAGGGGCGACAGTACGACCGTTTTCGCCATCGCATCATGTTTCCTATTCGAGACGGTCGTGGTCGAGTGATCGCCTTTGGTGGGCGTGTACTCGGCGATGATCAGCCAAAGTATTTAAACTCACCTGAAACCCCGATTTTTCATAAAAGCAATACGCTGTATGGTTTGTACGAAATGCGTCAGTCGCGTGAGAAAGTTCGTCAAATTATTGTGGTGGAAGGTTATATGGATGTGGTTGCATTGGCGCAGTACGGTGTTCGTAATGCCGTGGCGACCTTAGGTACCGCAACCACGATTGAACATTTAGAGTTGCTTTTCCGTGAGGTGACTGAGATTGTCTTCTGTTTTGATGGCGATACAGCGGGGTTAAAAGCGGCTTGGAAGGCGCTTCAGTTAGTGTTGCCGATGATGGAAGGGCAGCGTTCGGTCAAGTTTTTGTTTTTACCCGATGGTGAAGACCCTGATTCAACCGTTCGAAAAGAGGGGGCTGAAGGATTTGCTTTGCGTGTTAAAGAGGCTATGCCACTCTCAACTTTTTTGTTGCAAGGGTTACAGCGAAAGCTCTCTTTTCCTGTCCATTCGATTGAGGGGCGGCAGCAGTTGGTTTCATTAGCCGAACCCTATGTTCGAGCGGCGCACGGGTTGTACCAGTTTTTATTAGCAGAAGGGCTGGCTGAGCTGGTGGATCTGCCGACTTGGCGCGTTGAAAAGCAGATGAATGTTCGTTCAGGCTTTGCGCAGTTTAAAAAAGAGCCGAATCTTAAAGGAGGGAGCAATCCAAAAGAGCGTTTAGTGGTGACGTTGCCCCTTAAGATCGTCCGAACCTTGTTGTATCGCCCCCAGTGGGCAGAGTTTTTTAGTGCTTCGTTAAGGCAAGATTTACAGGCAACCCAGCAGGCGCATTATATTTGTTTGGCAGGGGTGATTGAGTCACTTGTGTCAAATCAGTTTGAAGTCTCCTTGGCAAAGCAGTGGATGTCTGAAAATGGGTATGATTCGGAACGAGTGCTGATTGAAAATTCTCCAGTTCCTGATGATGAGGCTTTTTTGTTACCAGAGTTTGAAGCCTCGATTCTTTCGTTAGCGCATACATTGGATGAAGGGAGTTTAGGGAAGCGGGGTTGGGATGAGGGCGAAATGGTTAAGTTACAGGCCTTTATTAATCGTGTTAAAAATTAAAAGTTTTGGCACGGTTATTGTCCGCTAACCATTTATTTTTAAACAAAAAACCCTAAAAATTAAGGTTTAATAGTTGGTATAATATATAGTTGCTTTTTTGAGGCTGGCAGAGTACAGATTTGGAAAGCGATTTTAGAATTTACGTTGAGGCAGAAGCAAAACATGACAAAAGTCGAAAGAAAACAGCAGTTAATAGATTTAATTGAACGCGCAAAAGAGTTAGGTTTTTTAACTTTTGCTGATGTAAATGATGTTTTGCCAGATGATATTGAAGAAGATCAACTGGGACAGGTTTTAACCATTCTAAAAGACTTTGGAATTCGTTTGTATGATGCGGTACCTGATGAAGATGAGTTGCTCTCTGAAGGGCACAGTGTGTTTGATGAGGCGTCTGCAGAAGCAGCATTAGTCGCTTTGTCAGAAGTGGATGGTGAGTTTGGTCGTACCACCGATCCTGTTCGTATGTATATGCGCGAAATGGGTACAGTAGACCTATTAACGCGTCATGGTGAAGTGGATATTGCGAAGCGCATTGAGTGGGGTAATCGTGAAATGCTGGATGCATTAGCGAAATATCCTGCGTATGCCGATGCGATTTTGAATACCTTTACTAAAATAGAGAATGGCGAAGGTAAATTGGCCGATGTGGTTCAGGGGTTTTACCGCGCAAAAGATTTAGTTGATATTCCGATTGACGAGCTTTCACCTGACAGTGAAGCCAATCAAGAGCCAAAAGAAGATGGTATCAATCCAGAAGAATTGGCGACCTTTCTGAAAAAACTGAAAAAATTGAATGATGCGACGCAAAAGGCCTCTGCTGAACTAGGTGCGGATGATGCCAAAGCGGTAAAAGCCTGTGAAGCGTTAGTGGAGCACTTGCAGGGAATTAAAATAACCCCTATTTTTTCAACGCGTGCGATTCGTAATATTAAGGTAAGAATTAAGTCGATTCGTGAGCAGGAGCGAATCATTGTTGATTTGGTACTTCGAAAAATTAAAGTGCCACGCCCGATCTTTCTAGAGACCTTTGTTGGTTCAGAGACGGACTATGCCATGATTGACGCGTTAATTGAAAAGTGCCCTGATAAAGCAGATGCATTGGAAGCGGCACGTGAAGATGTTAAGCGTGCTCAAAAACGCTTAGCAATGATTGCCAAGTCTGAAAAAATGCCTATTTCCCGTTATAAATCTATTTATAAGGTCTTAAGTAAGGCCGAAACCAAAGCAAGAGCGGCTAAGCGTGAAATGATTGAGGCAAACTTACGCCTTGTTATTTCGATCGCCAAAAAATACACCAATCGTGGTCTGCAATTTTTAGACTTGATTCAAGAGGGTAATATCGGCTTGATGAAAGCGGTTGATAAGTTTGAATATCGTCGTGGTTATAAGTTTTCAACCTATGCGACGTGGTGGATTCGCCAGGCGATTACACGATCGATAGCCGATCAAGCGCGTACTATCCGTATTCCTGTGCACATGATTGAAACCATCAATAAGCTCAATCGTATTCAACGTCAACTCTTGCAAAAAATGGGGCGCGAGCCAACCCCAGAAGAGCTGGCAGAAGAGATGGAGATGCCAGAGGATAAGATTCGTAAAGTGATGAAAATTGCCAAAGAGCCTATTTCGATGGAAACGCCTATTGGTGACGATGAAGACTCCTCTTTAGGAGACTTTATTGAAGATTCAAATATTTTATCGCCACAAGATGCTGCCGATTCAGAGGGGATGAGTGAAACCGTTAGAGAGATGCTGAGTACCTTAACCCCAAGAGAGGCTAAGGTATTGCGTATGCGTTTTGGTTTGAGTATGAATACCGATCATACACTGGAAGAGGTAGGAAAACAGTTTGATGTGACGCGTGAGCGGATTCGTCAAATTGAGGCAAAAGCGTTGCGAAAATTACGCCATCCAAGTCGTGCCGAGCGCTTAAAAAGCTTTTTAGATTAAAGTGTTTGTTA
>JALSJT010000211.1 GCA_026989175.1 Thiomicrorhabdus sp.
GAGACCTTTGTACGAGAGGGGCGCAAGAGAAAAAAGAGATGAAATTTGGCTGATTGAGGCGGAAATTGCAGGGAATACCTAGGTATTCGCAAGATTTTCAACAAAAATCAGGCATATTTCAGCCTTTTTTATCTGTGCATCCTTTCGTGCAAAGGTCTCACATAAAAGCCTTTTCTAATATAACTATAAAAAAGCGTCTTGTAAATCCTACGCATTTTTCTTCAGCTGGTCTAATAACAACCTAAGTCGCTCTTTTTCACTGTTTTGATAAGGGTCTATTTTAATTAAATCCGCCTCTTTTCTAAGCCAAGTTAACTGGCGTTTTGCCAACTGTCTTGTGGCAACCAATCCTTTATAAACAAACATTTCGTAGTCGTATTCACCCGTTAAAAATAACCACGCTTGACGATAGCCCACACTGCGCATTGCGGTCGTGTCTGCGGTTAGGTCTCCGCGTTCAAAAAGTGATTTGACTTCGGATAAAAATCCCGCATCCAACATGGATTGAAATCGCTTGCCAATTTGGGCGTGAAGTTTTTTACGATCTTCAGGAATCAGCCCAATTTTAATCAGCGTAAAGGCGGTTAACGCGGCTTTAGGCTCTGCGCGTAATTCGGTTAAGGTTTTACCAGAAATTTCATACACTTCTAAAGCACGAATCAACCGTTGGGGGTCATTTGAGTGAATGCGTAAGGCCGATTCAGGATCAATCTGCTCTAAACGTTGGTGCAACACTTCAGGGCTTTGTTGCCAGAGTTGTTGTAGTTTTGCTCGAACCGCTTCGTCTGCGGAAGGCAGGTCATTCATCCCCTGCTGTAGTGCGTTGTAATACATCATGGTTCCACCAACTAAAACGGGGAGCTTTCCACGAGCGAATATTTTTTCCACCAACTGATGAACGTCTTCTACAAATTCAGAGGCGGAATAACTTTCCACGGGGTCATGGGTATTAATCAGATGATGCGGTACGGCTTGCAGCTCTTCAACAGAGGGTTTTGCCGTGCCAATATCCATTCCTTTATAGATTAACGCGGAATCCACACTGATGATCTCAATGGGCAGTTCTTTGGCTAAATCCATAGAGAGCTGACTCTTACCTGAGGCGGTCGGCCCCATTAATGCTACACATACCTTTTTACTTATAAGGCTTTGAATTAATTCCATTTATCACTGTCCACGCATAAATAAACTGTCTAATTGATCCATGGATATTTGCACCCACGTAGGGCGACCATGATTGCACTGGTCGGAACGCTCTGTCACTTCCATTTCACGCAGTAACGCATTCATCTCTTCAATCGTTAATTGGCGATTGGCACGCACCGCACCATGACACGCCATAGTGGAGAGCATCTCATTAATCAAATCTTCGACTTGCTGTGTTTGCCCTGCCACCGACAAATCGGCAATCATATCGTTAATTAAGCTAACCACATCACTTTTGACTAATAAGGCCGGAACCGCTGTAATTTTTAACTGCTCAGGGCCAAGCGGTTCAATTTCAAATCCGAGCTTACGAAAGCCTGCTTGATTCAGTTGCCACACGGCAACTTGAGAGGTATCCAGCGCCATCGCAATGGGGACTAATAACGGCTGGCGAATTAAACGATCGGTTTCCCACTGCTTTTTAAACCGCTCATACACCACCCGTTCATGCGCGGCGTGCATATCGACCAACACCAATCCATGTTGGTTTTCGGCCAAAATATACACCCCATGCAATTGCGCTCTGGCAAAGCCTAAACGGGGCAGCTCGGCTTGTGGATCAGTCGTAACATTGTAGGAGGAGACTGGCTCAGACACCCCCTCTTTTCGCCGTTGCTCAATGACCTGCTGTAAATCACGATTGACCGTCGATGGCTGTTGAAACGCCATTGCGGTTTGTAGGTCTTGTTGCGACAACCCTTTTGAAAAGAAATTTCCTCCCCCCCCTGTTGAAGCGCCTCCTGAAACGGGCAGTCCCATTGCTTGGTTAAGCGATGCGCCACTGCCCGATTCGGATGCGACCGGCTTGGCAACAAAATCGCGCACCGAACGACGTAAAAAATCATAGACCCAACGTCCATTGGCAAAACGTACTTCGTACTTAGCGGGATGGACATTCACGTCCACCAATTCGTTTGGAATTTCTAAAAACAACAGATAAGCGGGCTGACGACCGTGATACAGCACATCGGCATACGCTTGTTTTACGGCATAAGAGAGCAAACGATCTCGTACAATTCGACCGTTTACAAAGAGATATTGCATGTCGGTTTGACTACGATTAAACGTGGGCAACCCAGCCCAACCTGTTAAACGAATGTCTTGTGCTTCACAGCTGATTTCTAGTGACTGTTCCACAAAAGGTTTGCCCATCAGCTGGGTTAATCGTTTAATGAGGCTGTTTTGATCGGTCACCGCTTGCACGTGGCGCACCACTTTTTGATTGTGTACCAGCTTAAAAGACACCTCGGAACGACTTAACATAACCCGTTTAACCAGCTGATCAATATGGGTAAACTCAGTTTTAGCGGCTCTTAAAAACTTTTTTCTGGCGGGCGTATTAAAGAACAGATCATTGACACTAACGCGTGTCCCAACTTTGCCAGCGGTGGGTTTGAGTTCACTCCAAGCGCCCTCACCTTCCGAATGCAATAACCAAGCGGTGTTATCTGAAATATGACGACTAACAATTTCAAAACGAGAGACCGAGCTAATACTGGCCAAGGCTTCGCCCCGAAAGCCTAAGGTCGCCACGGCGGCTAAATCGGAACCCGTTTTGATTTTACTGGTGGCGTGTCGGCTAACCGCCAAAAACAACTCATCCTTCGGAATGCCCGATCCGTTATCGGCAACCACAATGGATTTCTCCCCCCCCTCTTCAATGAGAACTTCAATGGCGGTCGCCCCCGAGTCTAATGCGTTTTCCAATAACTCTTTTACCACGGACGCTGGGCGCTCAACCACTTCACCTGCGGCAATTTGATCGGCTAAGTAGGAAGGAAGTTGCTCAATGGCTTGTCGTGCCGTTTGAGTGTTTTCTTGAACCGTACTACTCACGCTTAACGGCGACCTCTTTTAAAGTTCTTTTTACCATCACTTAAATCATGAATGGTTTTTTGTTTGCGCCCAAACTGTTTATTCATCGCTTTCGCTTGTCTTTCGGTGGTTTTAATTCGCCCTTGCTGACTGCGCATATCGGGTCGAGCCTCTTCGGCTAACTGTACCGATTTAAGCAGTTGATTGACCTGCTTCCATGACAACTCTTCGGTTTTGCCTTTGCGTAAGTTTTTAGGAATGGTAAACAGGCCATAACGCACACGATGTAAACGACTGACTGGGTGACCTTGTGACTCCCAAATACGACGAACTTCACGGTATTTTCCCTGTTTAATCGTGACTTTAAACCATTTATTTTGCCCTTCATCGGCCTGTTTCATTTTTTGAATACGGGTAAAACGCGCCACACCGTCTTCCAATTCAATCCCTTTCAGCATTTTTTTAATGGTTTCATCCGTTACTTCGCCAAACACTCGTACCGTGTATTCGCGCTCCATCTCATACGACGGGTGCATCATACGGTTGGCCAGTTCACCGTTATTGGTCAGAATCATCAAACCACTGGTGTTTAAATCCAATCGTCCAATACTGATCCAACGCCCGTTAAAAATACGTGGCAGCTGTTCAAAAATGGTGTCTCGCCCTTTTTCATCATTACGGGTACAAATCCGCCCTTCGGGTTTATTGTATAAAATGACTTTAGTCGCTTGTTTTTCAAGACGCGACTCTTTCACCAATCGGTCTTTCACCATAATACGATCATCGATGGTGGCGCGATCACCCAATTTAGCAACGCGTCCATTGACCTTAACATGCCCTTCGGCAATCAACGGTTCAACTGAACGTCTGGAACCAAACCCCGCACGGGCTAAAATTTTTTGGAGCTTTTCACTGTTTGAAGGGGTAGGTGATGCCATTTTGTTCTCTTATGTAATTTAATTCTGTATGTAAAAAAAAGGGAGGGGGGGAGAAAATTTTAAAAGTCGTTTCTCAAACACCAACCAGCGCAAAAAGAAGCCCTTTTGCCATCTCAAAAGGCCCCAGTATTAAAGGGGCAAGCCAGCCTAAAAGCATTAAGGCAATGAGAATAAAAAAGCCATAAGGGGCAATGCGATTAAACTGCCAAGCCAAGCGTTTTGATAAAAATGCAGAGGCGATGTGACTGCCGTCTAAAGGTGGGATTGGCAGTAAGTTTAGAATTCCTAAGATTAAGTTAATGCTGACCCCTGCTACACCACTGTAAATCAGAAACAGTCCAATTTCGGGACTGCCCGCTTGTAATATCAGTCCAATTTTAAGCACCACTGCCCATGCAATCGCCATTAAAAAGTTAGAGACCGGCCCTGCAATCGCGACCCATGCCATATCGGTTCGGGGCGATTTAAAGTTATTGGCATTGACAGGTACGGGCTTTGCCCAACCAAAGACAAACCCTGTAAACATCAATAACACAATGGGCACTAAAATCGTACCAATTGGGTCAATGTGTTTAATAGGGTTTAAAGTTAAGCGCCCCAACATTTTGGCGGACTGATCGCCAAATTTAGAGGCGACCCAACCGTGGGCAAATTCGTGAACGGTAATGGCAAAAATAACGGGCAGTGCCCAAACGGCTATTTTTTGCATTAACGTGAGTTCGGGTAGTCCCATCAATTTAAAAACGCTCCTTGTCCTTGACGCAGCAATACCGGCTCGTCTTCGGTAAATTCAATGACGGTGGTTGGCTCAAAGCCACTGTAGCCACCATCTAACACGGCATCTAAAATATGCCCTAGCTCTTCTTGAATGGACCAACCATCGGTCATTGGGTGCTCTTCTCCGGGCAAAATCAATGAGGCGGTTATCAACGGTTTATCAAAATACGCTAACAGTGCATTGGTGACGATATTTGGTGTCACACGTAACCCAATATTTTTACGTTTCGGCGATTGCAATCGTTTCGGCACTTCTCGGCTGGCAGGTAAAATAAAAGTATAGGCGCCGGGTAAATGACTTTTTAAATAACGAAACTGGGTATTGCCTACTTTGGCGTATTCCGAAAGATTGCTTAAATCACGGCACATCAAGGTAAAGTCATGTTTATCGTCTAAACGTCGAATAAAACGAATAATCTCCACCCCTTTTTTACTGTCCAGCAAACAGCCGAGTGCATACCCTGACTCGGTTGGATACGCAATCACGCCGCCTTTATTCAAAATATCGACCACTTGTTTCAGTAATCTTTTTTGCGGATTTTCTGGATGTACGCTAATGTAAGCGCATGGATTTGGGAGTATCTTATTCACAACATTTCCTGCTTAACTCTAAATTATACCGTGTTCATCTACTTCTTAATGGTTTCAACCGATGTTTTAAATAACATCCAAACAGGCATTACGTTACTGGGCATGGGAGCCAACCACCCTAAGCCTCGCCAGTGGTGTTCGGGGCGATGAAAATCCGAACCTAAGGAGGCGGCGAGTCCGTGCGCATTGGCACGATCAGCCATGCCGGTGATCTCCGAGGAGAGTCGAGGTTGGTTCACCACCTCAATCGCTTGCCCTCCTGCTTGCTTAAAATCAGCAATCAAGAAATTCAGTTTTCGACTGGTCATTTTATAGACCTTAGGGTGTGCAATCACTGCCACGCCTCCCGCTTGAATAATCCACTGCACCACGTCTGCTAACGGTGGCCATAGGTGCTTTACATACCCTACGCGCCCTTTTTTAAGATAACGATCAAATGCTTGCGCCGCATCTTTTACTAAGTTCTCTTCAATCAACAACTGAGCAAAATGCCCTCGCCCTACAACGCCTTCACCCACCATCGCTTGGAGCTTTTCACCAAATTGTGGCACATTAAAATTCGGCCTCGATTCCAGTTTTGCCACCATTTCATCCGCTCTTTGCCAACGAGAAGTACGAATTTTTGCCAGCCCTTGCTGTAACTCAGTATTCGCCACATCAACATCCAACCCAACAATATGAATGGTACTGCCCCGCCAATCACAACTGATTTCAACGCCCGAAATAAGCTGTACTTTATTATTTTGTGCGTACTCAATCACCGATTCGTAGCCCGCAGTGGTATCGTGATCGGTAATGGCAAGGCATTTCACCTCATGCTGTACCGCCAAATCAATCAATTGTTCTGGTGGTAAAGCACCGTCCGAAGCGGTGGTATGGCAGTGAAAATCCATTTTCATATATTATTTAGTGTCCATTTGCTATTAATCAAGGTCAAATCCATATAAAATCTTACGCACTCGTGCTAACTAAAAGGTATTAAAGTTTTAAATGAAATTATTATTTGACATGTTCCCTGTCGTACTCTTTTTTATCGCATATCAGATGTACGATATTTATACCGCCACCGCCGTTATTATTGCTGCCACCATTGTACAGGTGCTTTACGTTTATATAAAACATAAACGCGTGGAAAAAATACATGTGATTACGCTCGTTTTAGTGGTTTTACTCGGAGGGCTCACCTTAATACTGCACGATGAAAACTTTATAAAGTGGAAACCCACGATTGTTAACTGGGGCTTTGCCGTTGTATTTTTAGGCAGCCACTACATTGGTCAAAAAAACATTCTTCAGCGTATGATGGACGGTATGATAGGACTACCCGAGCAAGTCTGGAATCGTTTAAGCTGGCTATGGATTGGCTTTTTTGTACTCTCTGGAGTGGCAAACATTTATGTTGCCTTTAATTACGATACCGATACTTGGGTCAACTTTAAACTGTTTGGCCTAATGGCGATGACCATTGTATTTATTATTTTGCAAGGCTTCTACATCAATCGCCACATGCAAGATGTTGAACCTGAAAACAGTACTGGCAATGAGGGTACTAAACACTCAACAAAACAAAACGACTCCACAAAATGAGACTTTAAATAACATGCTATATTCTATTTTTGCTTACGATGTCAAAAACAGCCTACCCCTAAGAGCCAAAGCGCGTCCAGAACACATTGCACGTTTAAAAGCACTGGATGAAGCAGGTCACCTAATATTAGCAGGACCAAACCCTGCCATTGACAGTGAAACACCGGGGGACGCGGGCTTTACAGGCAGTTTAATTGTGGCCGAGTTTGAAAACCTAGAAGCCGCTCAACAATGGGCTGCTGAAGACCCTTATATTGATGCAGGGGTTTATGAGAAAGTCGAGATCAAACCCTTTAAAAAAGTATTGCCAACCGTTTAAGGAGCCGACCATGTCCAATGTTGCTTATTTAATTCCAAAACGAAATCAAAAAACAC
>JALSJT010000212.1 GCA_026989175.1 Thiomicrorhabdus sp.
GCTCTATCGCTGTATTGTCGAGAAAAAAACACCTCTCAGCAAAACATAGGTTTCGCCTACAGTATTTACATCATTGCCTCAATGAGTGGTGCTGTTATCACGGCGCTTTGGCTCATTCCAAATTTAGGAAGCCATTACACGCTTTTAGCTTTTACACTGACCCCAATTTTATTGGCTATCTTATTCATACCCAAAATAACCTTCCTCAAAAAGCCTTTAATAGGCTATACCGTTTTGATTTGTTTTTCGGTTGGTGCTTTTTTTCTCCCCCCCCTCTCTTTTCAGGAGGTTTTTAAAGAGCACTACTACCGTTACGTGAACACCGAAACGCCTGTTATTGACCTTAGAATCTTCGAAGAGTCTTCAGGGGTTATTGGGCTTACCCTTTATGAACGGGAGTCATTACACTTACAAGTGAACGGACTCACACAATCCAAAGTTCATATTCGTCATCCTCATAAGGGCAATATTAATGAATCACTCACCGCGCTTTTACCCGTTTTATTCCAAGAAAATCCTACCGAAGCTCTGGTGCTCGGTTTTAGAGCGGGCATCATTACGCGCGTTTTAGCCAACAGTGACCTTGAGGGGGTTGTTATCACCATTGAACCCGAGCCAAGAGTAGTAGAATCTATGCTGGTGTTAAACATGCTGGTCAACTTTCCCTTTCTGGACGACGGTCGAGTAGACATTGAATACAATGATTTTAGAAGTGCCTTAAGAAACCACGATGAACACTACAGTATTATTACTGCACAAGCCCCTTACGTTTGGCAAACGGATGCCACACGCCAATACAGCAAAGATTTTTTTAACCTAATCAAATCTCGCTTAAAGCCTGATGGAATATTTGGCTATCACCTTAATTTATTAAGGATGGATGCAACCACCCTAAAATCCGTTTTACAAACCTTTTACAGCGTCTTCCCCAAAGGGGTTGTATTTGGCGATCCTAACATGGGAGGAATCGTATTGCTCGGAAGCAATCAACCTCTGGTGATGGATTTTGAGCGTACTCAAACCTATTTTAATGAACAACAAGAGGCGATGGAAACCATACGATATGGCGATTTACGCAACACCAATGAACTACCACACTACTTTTTATTTACTCGAGATACCGCTCAACAAATGGCAGGCGATGCCAAACTGATTACCGATCGCAATTTATTGGTAGAGACCCGAATTAAAAATCTTTCCAAAAACATTCCACAAGGCGAAAACGACCCTTATCAACTGCTTAACCAGTACATTCAAAAGCGACCCGATAGGCTTTGAGACAACAAACAAATCTTATTAAGAGATAGTTACATTAAACTTAATCATTTTATTTAATAGCTACTTTCCAATAAAATACTCCTTTTATAGACCTTTAGAAAAAAGGAGCGCGTCTTGATCTTCACCCTTTATCACTCGCAAGGCGCATGGCGTAAACCTACGGCACTCATCCTCTCTTTTTTGCTCATCGCCTCCATGCTCTCGCTCTCTGCCCAAACGTCACAGTTATTACTGGTTGGCATTTTACTCGGCTTTACCTTCATTCACTTTGGCTTTGGCTTCACGGGCTGTTGGCGCCAATTTATGGAAGAGAAAAAATCCGCGGGCATCAAAAGCCACCTATGGTTGCTGGCACTGGGTAGCTTACTTTTTTTCCCTGCCTTAAACTTATTACCAGACTATGATATTGCGGTACAAGGCGCGATTAGACCCTTAGGGGCGAATGTGATTTTTGGTGCGTTTATCTTTGGTGTGGGCATGGCCTTAGCAGGTACTTGCTCGTCGGGGACGTTACGCTTACTAGGAGAGTTTAAATTTCGTTTTTACTGGGTCTTTCTCTGCATGATTATTGGCGGAACCTTTGCCGCCTATCAATTTGAATTTTGGCTCACCTTCTCGCAATGGAATGTTTTCTCCTTTGCCACTGAATTTCATTGGCTCATTGGCTTGCTAATCAACTTAACGATTATTAGTTTTTTATACTTAATCTTTTCAACCATTGAAAAGCGTCGTCATGGCACGATTGCGCCACTCCTTGATAAAAATAACGCTCAATATACATGGGGCATTTCGCCACTTATTTGGGCGGTTGCACTGCTGGCACTATTAAATTTTGCGGTGTTAATTCTCGCGGGTCAGCCGTGGGCAGTCAGTTGGATTTTCCCTAAATTAGGCGTGGTTGCCATTGAGTTATTTTCACTGGAAATTGATTGGGATTTTTGGGAGTTCAGCGCCATAAATGAAACAGGACTCAATAAACCACTCTCCGAAGACACTATTTTTCTAACCAGCCTAGGCTTCTTTATCGGGGTTGCAATCTATCATCTCATCAGCCACTTAACCCACAGTCCGACTAAAAATCGTAAAACAAATTTACCCCCTTTTAAAATCCGCACTATTTTTTTAACCACCATCGCTGGCTTGTTGATGGGCTACGGTGCTGTCATCGCCTACGGCTGTAATATTGGTGGTTTTTTTAGTGCTATTATTTCGGGTAGTTTGCATGGGTGGGTATGGTTTGCCAGTGCGTTTATTGGCATGTGGCTTATGCTTTTTATCATGCGTAAATTCAAACCTCTGTAATGTTAGAATAGCTTTTTCACTCAGCCCCAACTGAATAAGTTATGTCTTATAAACACCTTCTCATTTTTCTCTTTCTAATCGGTTCTGGCTCAGCGGCCATGATCTATCAAATCGTTTGGATTCGACTGTCCTCCCTTAGTATTGGGGCAACCAGTCTTTCGTTAAGCGTGGTGATTGGCGCCTTCTTTTTTGGGTTAGGACTTGGGAGTTTGCTCTCTCGATACTTTAATCATCAAAAAAGGGCAATTCTGACCACCTATGCCATTCTGGAATTTGTGATTGGAATTTCGGCACTTCTGTTGCTGCCCACTTTATTGAATCTTGATCACTTTATCGCTAGCGTGCCGCTGCTAACGGAAGTCTCAGCACTCAAGTACTTTCTTATAGGGTTACTGTTACTTGTACCCACGATGGCAATGGGCGCAACCTTGCCACTCATCTCGACACTGATGATTCAAAATAGCCAAACCATGGGGAAATGGTATGCACAAGTCTATAGTTTAAATACCTTTGGTGCGGTGCTGGGCGCACTGCTTTGTGGCTTTGTGTTGGTTCCCAGTATCGGGTTAGATGGCGCGGTTTACAGTGCGGTATTGATTAACGTCAGTATTGCGTTATTCGCCTTAATGGTGGCAAATAAAACGCTGTTTTTTCCAACTGAAAAAATCCCCCCCCCTGTTCAAGAAACTGTAAAACCAATGCCTTCTATTTGGACGGCACAAAAAATAAAAGCGCTCATGGTGCTGTTTGTTACAGGATTTGTCTCGATTGCCACTGAAATTGGCTGGAGTAAATTTTTAATTATTTTTATTGGCAGTACCATTTATGGCTTTTCACTGTTAATCGCCATTTTACTGTTCTCGATTGCAACGGGCGCTTGGGTAATTCGTAAACGAATTGATCACATTCTAAACCCAACATTATGGCTAGGCTATGCACTATTATTACTGGCAACGCTACTGTTTATCACCTATTCAGGTCTCTCATATGTGCCAATCTTACAAACCTATTTAACACATAGTAACCTTAGTTTAAGCAATCAAAATGCCCTGAAATACATGGCTATTTTTGCCCTAATATTCCCCCCCGCCTTTCTCTTTGGGATTATTTTTCCATTAGCGCTGTCGCTATTTACCCAAAACCCTAATCGAGTACAATCCGACAGCGCAACGGCTTTTGGCCTTAATACCATTGCGGGTATATTGGGTGCCATACTGGCTGGATTTTGGATTATTCCTCAATTTGGCACTGCCGCACTGTTACTCAGTATGACTGCTATTATTGCCCTAACAGCAGGTATTCTCATGGTCTCTGTCTCATTCAAAAAACAGAGTTTGATCTTAATTTCACTCAGTCTTGTTGCATCTATTACCATCTTTACCCTACCACCACTCAGTTATAAACCTCTGGTCATTGCATCTTACAACGCCCCAGGGAAAACGGATTTAACCGAGGATCAAGTCACATTTATTAAAGAGGCAAAAAGTGGAGTAATTGCAATATTAGATCATGGAAATCAATACAGTCGACTGTTAAACAATGGTTTAAGTGAGGCAATTATTGACCACTTTAACCCCCAAAATCTTGACCTAACAGGCTCACTGCTTGCCCTACTTCCCTATCTATTACACAGCAATGAAGGTGAACAGAAAAGTGCTTTTGTAATTGGATTGGGCGGGGGGATATCGGCCTACGCCTTAACGCAAACGCCCATTCAGTCCATTAAAGTTGCTGAGCTAGAGCCTGCCGTAGTTGAGGCCATGCTGAGTATCTACCCTAGAGGAGTCCCAGCACTCTTGGACAAACGCGTTCAACTTGAAATTCAAGATGCAAGACAACTACTTTTAGTCGAACCAACACGATATGATATGATCATTTCACAACCCTCACACCCTTGGCTAAGCGGGGCATCTAACCTCTTTACAGAGGAATTTTTTGCCCTCACTAAAGATCGTTTAAAAGAGGATGGAATCTATTCACAATGGATTAACCTTTTTAAAATGGATGCCACCACATTAAAAGCCGTCATTAAAGCGTTTACTAACGTCTACCCATATGCAACCAGCTTTATTGTTCGCCGTAATGAAGATATGATTTTGCTCGGTTCAAAAAAACCAATCAACCCTAACTATCAAACTGTAAAAGCACGACTAAACACACCTAATATACAAGCCATTTTAAAGCAACACCATATCACCACGCCTGAAGAGCTCGCACCTTATCAAGGGTTGAATCGGTTTCAAATGGTCAACATGACACAAAATACGATCAGTAGTAACCAAACCAATATTATTACCGAGGTCAGACTCTCCAAACTAGGTTACCAAACGCCCTTAGAGAAAGAGAACCCCTTTTACCTGCTAGAAAAATGGTACAACACTCCAACTTATTAAAGCGGACTATTGCAAACCGAACGCATCCAACCGCTTCCAGAACACCCATTCATGCCACTATTACAATCTTGTGCTGTCCACTCCCCACTCACTCGCCAATTAACACCACCGGCATTCCCCCCTAAATACGCATTCTGATAGTAAGGGGGAGCATTGCAAGGCGCCACACCACCACAAGAAGCCGCCTCAGGATCATTGGTGATATCGGCTAATAACGCTTTATTACGCCAACCATGTGGTACCGCAACATGACACCAAGTACAGCGTAACTGACTTCCTATTAAATTTCGATGAAGAACATGCTGGTTTGCCCAAGTGGCACCTGAAAAACCACTGCGCCCTGTGGTTGCAGTACCCACGGGTGAGTAAGCATTAACATCATGACATCTAAAACAAAACTCACTCGCAAGCTTTGGGTCTGCCTCTTTGGTATTCCAGTTGCCTTTTAAGATAAAAGCATCGTCGGAACCATGCGGCCCCCAAGCCGCATCGGGTGCGGGTTCAACACTATGAGTGGTAGTGTCTGCTTCAATAAAAGGGACGGCACTGCCATGACAGTCTGAACAGTACATGGTTTGAACCCCTATTCTGGATACGGCATCATCTTGCCAGGGAGCCACAAACATCTTTTTTGCCACAGGATCTAGCGAGATAACAGCTCGAATCGTTAGCGTTCGCCCTGTTGGTTCCATGACTGGGTGCCATGAACGATGATTGGCAGTTACTCCTTGAGTGCCTGCAATTCGCTCTCCAGTATCTGCTAAAGGTGCCTGAAACTCCATCGCTTGGTTGGTGTATTGGGTGACATCATTCAGTCCAATAGAGGGCCCTGTCGTCGGGGGGTTGGTACCGTAGGCGTAGTTAGAGTGACACTTAAAACAGATCTGGTACTCTCGGGTAACATAGGGGCTATTGACATCGTCACTGGCTCCCGCGCCTGCATAACCACTTTTGACGGTAAACCCGATGGGGTTACTGCCAAAGGCTTCGCTGCCATACTGGGGTTCAACCCCCCAAGTGCCTGCCAGTGCACCTGAAATGATATTGCTGTGCGGTGCGGTGGTTGCCGCATGGTCGTGATGCGCTTTGGCATCGGGAATCGTGGGGTCGGCATTAAAGCGTTGGTTTTTGATGATGCGATGCGGATTGTGGCAGTCAGTACACTCTGCGTGTCGGTTATTGCCTAAGTTTGTGGCACTCTCCATAAAGTCTTTGTCGGTAATGGTGTGCTGTTCGCTGGTGACATTTTGATCGGCATTGGTAATAGGTTTTGCAAACGCTCGGGAAAACTCACTTTTGATATCGGGAACTTCATTTCCTACGCCACCAACAAGAATATTATTGAGCCCGCCGTTAATGGTGTGACACTGATAACAGGTCTCTTCTTGGGCGGCGTTACCACCACTCTTGGGGGTAGTAATGCTGTCGGTACCTTCTCTGAGCAGCATTCTGGCTCCTGTAACGGTATGGGTGTCGTGACAGTTAAGGCAGGCGGCTTGCCATACTTGAATGCCGTTGGGGAATTGACGTTGATCGGAGGCGGTGGTGGTGTAAACTTCGTTGGCAACACTGCTGTGACTGTGAGCAGAGGTCGCCCATCCCATTTTGTTGTGACAGGCTAAACAGACAATGTCGTTGGCGGGATCGAATGTACCATCCGTTCCGTGCGAAAGGGCTTGGGTTCGATTAAGTCGCAAAAATTTGTCGTCAATGGTATGGGGGTTGTGGCAGGTAATACACTGCACACGGTCGTCTTCGAGTGGAACGGCGGCTTTGGGTTGTCCTTTGACTCGGTTACCGATGTGCCCAGTAATGGTAGGGTCGTAAAGTTCGCCGTCGAGATTGGCGAGACTGGTGTCGTAGGTGAAGGAGATCGGGTGGTCGTTGCCGAGGTTGACACCGATTTTGCGGGTAAATCCGGTTAACTCGTCTACGGAGGTAAAGGTTCCATCGCCATCTGTGCCTTGCATGGCGATATTGGCGCCGAGTATGCCGTTGGCGAAGTTTACATCACCAATCACTAAGGCGCCATCATGACAGGATAGGCAGAGCTTGGAGCTGCCGCTGGGTTGTTGAATGGTGGCGGCGCCATCGAAGGAGTCGGAGCTGTAGGTGGTGTAAAGAGCATTGGAGAGCGTACGATTCCAGAGTGGGGCGTTAGGGGCTACGGTAGAACCGTGTGGGGTGTGACAAAACACACAAACTCGGCTTTCGGTTGTGGCTTTAAGGGGACCAGGTCCGCTGGCAGAAAGGTTGTGTTTGGTATTTACAATGTCTTCGACAGCTGCCAAAACTAAA